>JALSPN010000214.1 GCA_026985945.1 Thermodesulfobacteriales bacterium | reverse complement strand
TCGTGATTTCGGAACGATTGGTCCGGGACGATGTCTTTACCTCCATCCACATCGAAGAATTCGAATGCGTGGCTCGAGAGACCAAGCTGGGCAAAGAAGAGATCACCCGTGATATCCCTAACGTGGGAGAGGAAGCCCTCGAAAGACTTGATGAAAGCGGCATTATCAAAGTAGGGGCCTATGTGAAGCCTGGAGATATTCTGGTTGGCAAGGTGACCCCCAAAGGGGAGACCCAGCTTTCTCCGGAAGAAAAGTTATTGCGGGCGATTTTTGGAGAGAAGGCGAGCGACGTTAAGGACACTTCTTTACGGGTTCCTCCGGGAATCGAAGGCATCGTGGTAGATGCCAAGGTCTTCACCCGGAAGGGGGTGGAGAAAGACGCCCGGGCCAAAGAGATTGAAGACCGGGAAATTGCCAAGCTTCTTAAGGATCAGGAAGATTTTCTCGAAGTTTTGAGACGCAGCACCCTCAAACGGCTTGAACGCCATCTCACCGGCAAAACCGCAGCGGCCACCATTGAAGTGCGTGGCGAAAAGGTCATCGAAAAGGGGGAGCCCATTACCGCGGAAGTCCTTGAAAAAATTCCCTTCTCCAAGATCCGGGAGCTCGTTACCGGGGGCCGCAAGAAGGATCCTGTCGTGGAAGATGTTTTGCGGGATTACGAAACCAAAGAAGCTGAAATCCGCAAACAGTTTGAAGAACGTATCAACCGTCTCAAAAAAGGAGACGAATTACCTCCTGGCGTGCTTAAAGTGGTGAAGGTGTATGTGGCCATGAAGCGGAAGCTTCAGCCTGGAGACAAAATGGCCGGGCGGCACGGTAACAAAGGGGTGGTTTCTAAAGTGGTTCCCATTGAAGACATGCCCTATTTGCCTGATGGGACGCCGGTAGATATGGTCCTTTCACCTCTTGGTGTCCCTTCTCGAATGAACATCGGTCAGATTCTGGAGACTCACCTGGGCTGGGCCTGTCGGGAGCTCGGGCGGAAGATTTCGGATCTTGCCAGGGCCTATCAGGTGGAAGCGGTGAAACAGATGCTGGCAGAGATCTTTAGCCCGGAAGAGCTTGAAGAATTCCTGAAAGGTAAAACCGATGAGGAGATCCTGCAGTTTGCCGCTACCTTTGAGGACGGTATCCCGATAGCCACTCCGGTCTTTGACGGGGCCAAAGAGGCCCAGATTAAGGAGTGGCTCAGGCTGGCTGGTCTTTCAGAAACCGGCCAGACGGTCCTTTACGATGGCATGTCAGGTGAGCCCTTCAGGGAGCCTGTAACCGTGGGCTACATGTATATGCTTAAGCTGCATCACCTGGTGGATGATAAGATTCATGCCCGTTCCACCGGGCCTTATTCCCTTATTACGCAGCAGCCCCTGGGTGGAAAGGCCCAGTTTGGTGGTCAGCGGCTTGGTGAGATGGAGGTCTGGGCCATGGAGGCCTATGGAGCTGCCTATGCCCTTCAGGAATTTCTTACCGTTAAGAGTGATGACGTTACCGGGCGCACCAGGATGTATGAGCGCATTGTAAAGGGTAACAATTTCCTGGAAGCCGGGCTTCCGGAAAGCTTTAAAGTCCTGGTGAAAGAGCTTCAGGGGCTCTGCCTGGATGTAGAGCTTATTGAAGAAGAATAAGTTAGAAGGGCCCTTAAAGGGGCCCTCTTTAAAACAAAACCTTTTGAGGGGTGAGAATATGGAAGATCTCCTTTCTTACTTTACCAAGCCCAAAGATCCCATGAGCATCAAGGCGGTGAGGCTTGGTCTGGCCTCTCCGGAAAAGATCAGAGAGTGGAGTCACGGGGAGGTCAAAAAACCTGAAACCATCAACTATCGAACCTTAAAGCCTGAAAGAGACGGGCTTTTTTGCGCCAAAATTTTCGGGCCGGTTAAGGATTACGAGTGTCTCTGTGGAAAATACAAAAGGATGAAGCACCGGGGTGTGATCTGTGAAAAATGCGGAGTGGAAGTCATTCAGAGCAAAGTGCGTCGGGAGCGCATGGGCCACATTGAGCTTGCGGCCCCGGTGGCTCATATCTGGTATTTGCGGAGTATCCCCAGTAAGATCGGGGCTCTCCTGGATATGACCCTCAAAGAGCTTGAGAAGGTCCTTTATTTTGAGAATTTCATCGTCACCGAGAGCGAAATTCCGGAAATTCCGGTGGGCAAGGTCCTTACGGAAGAAGAGTATCAACAGCTTCTCCAGCTCCACGGGCCCCGGTTTAAGATCGGTATTGGGGCTGAGGCCATCAAGGTCCTCCTTCAGAATCTCAATCTCGAAGAGCTTTCCAGAGAATTGCGGGAGGAGATGGCCAAGACCCGTAGTGAGGCCAAGCGGAAGAAGCTCGGCAAGAGGCTTCGGATCGTTGAGGCCCTTAAAGAGTCTGGCAATCGTCCGGAGTGGATGATTCTTGAAGTCATCCCGGTAATTCCGCCTGATCTGAGGCCGCTCGTGCCGCTTGAGGGGGGGCGTTTTGCCACCTCTGACCTCAACGATCTTTACCGGCGTGTCATTAACCGGAACAACCGCCTCAAGCGCCTTATAGACCTTGAGGCTCCGGATATCATCATTCGCAACGAGATGCGGATGCTTCAGGAGGCGGTGGATACTCTTTTTGATAATGGCCGGCGAGGGCGTCCGGTAACCGGCCCCAACAGGAGGCCCCTTAAATCCCTCTCCGATATGCTCAAGGGTAAGCAGGGGCGCTTCCGTCAGAACCTGCTTGGCAAACGGGTGGATTATTCCGGCCGTTCGGTGATCGTGGTCGGGCCTGAACTTCGGATGCACCAGTGTGGTCTTCCCAAAAAGATGGCCCTTGAGCTTTTCAAACCCTTTATTTACCACTGGCTTGAGAAGAATGGCCACGTGACCACCATCAAGAGTGCTAAAAAGATGGTGGAAAAGGAAGACCCGCTGGTATGGGATGCGCTGGAGGAGATCGTTAAAGAACATCCCGTCATGCTCAACCGGGCCCCGACCCTTCACCGCCTTGGCATTCAGGCCTTTGAACCCATCTTGATCGACTCTAAGGCCATCCAGCTTCATCCTCTGGTCTGTGTGGCCTATAACGCCGATTTTGACGGGGACCAGATGGCAGTTCACGTGCCCCTTTCGGTGGAAGCTCAGACGGAATGCCGGGTCCTTCTCCTTTCCACTAACAATATTCTTCTTCCGGCAAATGGGATTCCGGTGGTTTATCCCACCCAGGACATGGTCCTTGGCCTTTATTACATCACGGAAGAAAGGCCCTTTGCCAGAGGGGAAGGGAAGGTCTTTGCAAGTCCTGAGGAGGCCATCCTGGCTTACGAAGAAGGGGTGGTGGATCTTCAGGCCAAAGTAAAGGTCCGCATGAACGGAAAGCTCGTAGATACCACGGTGGGAAGAGTGATCTTTTCTACCATCGTGCCCGAAGAAATCAAATTTGAAGAATACAACAAACCTCTGGCCAAAAAGGCCCTGCAGAAGCTTATTGACCTTTCCTATCGACGTGCAGGGGCCAAAAAAACCGTCATCTTTGCCGACCGCATGAAGGACATGGGCTATTATTTTGCCACCCGCGCGGCCCTTTCCATCTGTGTGGACAATCTCCATATTCCTTCGCGCAAGAAGGAGTTGCTTGAGGAGGCTGAGAAGAAAGTTCAGGAGATCTGGCGGCAGTATCAAGAAGGTCTCATCACCGACGGAGAACGCTACAACAAGGTGGTTGACGTCTGGGCCACGGTCACGGAGAAGGTAACCGAGGAAATGATCAAAGAAATGGAGACCAGAGAATATGTAGGCCCTGATGGCAAGAAAGTTGTCGGGCCAAGTGGTAATCCCGTCTATATCATGGCCTATTCTGGAGCCCGTGGATCTAAAGACCAGATCCGTCAGCTTGCCGGTATGCGAGGCCTGATGGCCAAGCCCACCGGAGAGATTATTGAGACCCCCATTAAGAGCAATTTCCGTGAGGGGCTCTCTGTTCTGGAATATTTCATTTCCACCCACGGAGCCCGTAAAGGGCTTGCGGATACGGCCTTGAAGACTGCTAACGCCGGCTACCTTACCCGGCGTCTGGTAGATGTGGCCCAGGATTGCACCATTACCGAGGAAGACTGTCAGACCATCGACGGGATCGAAGTAGGCCATCTTATCGAAGGCGGTGAGATTATTGAGCCGGTGTGGGACCGGGTCCTTGGGCGTGTGGCCCTTGAGGATGTGGTTGACCCTGTAACCGGGGAGGTTTTGGTCAAGGCCAACGAGGAAATAGACGAAGAAGCCGTGGCCCGGATGCGGGATGCCGGTATTGAGAAGGTCACCATTCGTTCGGTGCTCACCTGTCAGAGCAAATACGGTGTTTGTGCCAAGTGTTACGGTCGGGACCTGGCCACCGGGCGGATGGTAGAGATTGGTGAGGCTGTGGGAGTGATAGCCGCCCAATCTATCGGTGAACCCGGGACTCAGCTAACCATGAGGACCTTCCACATCGGTGGAACTGCGAGTCGGGCTGCAGAGCAAAGTGAGCACCGGGCCCAGAGCCAGGGAATTGTCAAGTTTGAAAATCTCCGCACGGTTCGCACGGAAGCCGGCTATCTGGTGGCCATGAACAGGCAGGGTGAAATTGTGATCGTCACTCCAGAAGGCCGGGAAAAAGAGCGCTATCCTGTGGTTTACGGGGCTCGCGTTCTGGTAGAAGAGGGGCAGAAGGTAAATCCGGGAGATCTTTTGGTGGAGTGGGATCCTTTTACCACCCCCATCATCACCGAGGTTTCCGGCAAGGTTAAGTTTGGGGACATCATTGAAGGAATCACGGTGGATGAAAAGACAGACCCGATCACGGGAAAGGTCTCTATTATTGTGAGGGAGTATAAGCACACGGATTATCGTCCTCGCATTTCCATCAAGGACGAACGCGGGCGCACGATCAAGATCCCTGGCAAAGGTTATGCTCGCTATCTGCTCCCGGTGGGGGCTATCATTACGGTGAACGAGGGCGATGAGGTCAAGGCCGGCGACATTATCGCCAAAATCCCGCGCGAAACCACCAAAACCAAGGATATTACCGGTGGTCTGCCGCGGGTGGCCGAACTCTTTGAAGCCCGCAAACCCAAAGAATTTGCCATCATTAGCGAAATTGATGGGGTGGTCCACTTTGACAAAGAAATCAAGGGTAAGCGTAAGATCATCATCCAGCCTGAAGTAGGAGATCCCAAGGAATATCTTATCCCGAAGGGGAAACACATTGCTGTTCACGAAGGAGATTTTGTGCGGGCTGGTGAACCCCTGATTGAAGGCTCTCCTAATCCCCACGATATTTTGAGGGTGCGGGGCGTGAAGGGGCTTGCCCGTTTTCTGGTGGAGGAAATCCAGGAGGTCTATCGGCTTCAGGGCGTGCGCATTAATGACAAGCATTTTGAGATCATCGTGCGGCAGATGCTCAAGAAGGTAAAGATCCGCGAGGTAGGGGATACGAACTTCATGCTTGGAGAGCTGGTGGACAAGACCCGTTTCCAGGAAGAAAACGAAAGGGTTCTGGCCCAGGGTGGGCGTCCGGCAGTGGCAGAGCCTCTGATCCTGGGCATTACCAAGGCCTCTCTTTCGGTGGAAAGTTTTCTGGCGGCAGCCTCTTTCCAGGAGACCACCAAGGTGTTAACGGAGGCATCGCTGGCTGGTAAGGTGGATTACCTGCGGGGTCTTAAAGAGAACATCATTATCGGGCGTCTTATTCCGGCGGGAACCGGTCGGGTCTATTACGATATGAAAGAAGAAAAGGCCAGATCCCGAGAGGAAGCACAGGCCGCATAATAAAGCGGGGCCTTTATGGCCCCGCCTTTATTTTTTTGGGAAGATAAAAACGAAAAGTGCTTCCATTCCCCGGAAGGCTTTCAACCTCTACCTTTCCACCGTGGGCCCGGGCCACATGTTTTACAATGGCCAGGCCAAGCCCGGTTCCTTTGGAGCCTGTCCCCTTTCCTTTATAAAATCTTTCAAAGATGCGTTCCTTTTCCGAATCGGGAATTCCTGGCCCCTGATCTGTTATCTTGACCACCCAGTAATCCCTGTCTTCGCCCAGATTAATCCTTACTTCACCGCCTTGCGGGCTGAATTTGATGGCGTTTTCGAGTAGATTGGTAAAAGCCCGCAAGAGGTCATCAAAGCTTCCCTGCACCAGGGTTGATTTTGGAGGAGGGGTAAAACGAAGGGAAACATCCTTTTTTGTGGCTTCAGGGAAGAGGGTTTCTACTGCCGCAAAAAGAACTTCTTTAAGTTCAAGTCTTTCAAAATCTTCTTCCGGGATGCCCTGAAGTTCCAGGCGGGAAAGGACCTGAAGGTCTTTTAGCAATTTGGTGAGGCGTCTGGTGTTTTTAAGGATAATTTCAAGATCCGCCCGCAGGCTTCCGGGGGCTTCTTCCAGAAGATTTTCGGTATAACCTTCGATAGCGGTAAGAGGGGTGCGAAATTCATGTGCCAGGTGGGCGATGAAGTCTCTTCGCATATCGAGCAGGCGTTTGAAAGGAGTAAGATCCTGGAGGATAAGGCCGGCATAATCGTTTTCCAGGGGGAGAATCAGGAGGGAAAAAAAGCGATAACGGGGCCAGAAAAATTCTTTTTCCAAGTTTTTCTTCTGGCCTTTCCTGATAGTTTCTTCAAGAAGGGGGTCTCGCAGGATTTCAAAGAGGTTGGGGAGGGGGTCTTTGGTGAGATCGAGATAGATTCTTGCCTTCGGGTTTACATAAAAAATGGTGCCGTCTTTTTTGCAAATAACAAGACCTTCTTCAAGCTTTTCAAGCAGGGGATAGATTTCGGGTGTTTTTGGGGAAAGAGCGACTTCGGGGGCGGTGGTGGTAGTCTTTTTGGCTTTGCCGGAAGCCAGCTTAAAGCCCAAAATGAAGGATATGATTGTTAATAAAATGACCAGTTCAGGAGCGGAAACGATAGCCAATCCCCCAGACGGTTTCGACAAATTCGGCTGCCGGGCCGAGCTTTTTTCGAAGCCTTCTGATATGGGTATCTACCGTGCGGGCGTAACCTTCAAAGGTGTAACCCCAGACTTTATCAAGTAGGACCTCCCTTGAAAGGACCTTTCCCCGGGCCTCGGCCAGGGCCAGGAGGAGGTTAAACTCCGTGCGGGTAAGCCTTACAGGTTTTCCTTCCACGCGGACTTCGACCTTTTGGGGATCGATTTCCAGAAAATCAAATCGTAAGGTCTGGGGAGGTTCTTTGGGTTTCTGGAGGCGTCTCAAAATGGCTTTGATCCTCAAAAGGAGCTCGCGGGGGCTGAAGGGTTTGACAATATAATCGTCTGCTCCCATCTCAAAACCGAGGATGCGGTCCACCTCTTCTCCCTTGGCTGTAACTACCACTACGGGAATTTCTTTTCCTTTGCGGAAACGAAGCTCTTTGCAGAGTTCCAGCCCGTCGCCATCCGGAAGCATGAGATCCAGGACGATAAGATCGGGTTCTTTGCGGGCTAGAAAATTTTGGGCTTCGCTCAGGTTTCTGACGACAGAGGTGCGAAAGCCCTCTTTTTCGAGGGTCCTGGCAATGAGCCTTGCAATATCTTCTTCGTCTTCTACGATGAGAACATGAAAATCCATTTTCGGAATGGAGGAAAGATGTTTACAGGCATTGTAGAAGGCCTGGGAGAGCTTGTAAAGCAGGAGAGCCTGGCAAAAGGGAAGAGATTTTTCATCAAAGCTCCCTTTGATCTCAAAGATACCAGGGTTGGAGATAGCATCGCGGTGAACGGGGCCTGCCTTACGGTAACAGGCCTTCAAGGAAATCTCTTCAGTGTGGATGTCTCCCCGGAGACTCTTTCGCGCACCACTTTGGGCTCTTTAAAAATAAGAGAGAGGGTAAATCTTGAAAGGGCCCTTCGCTTTGGTGATCGCCTGGGAGGTCATCTGGTTACCGGCCACGTGGATGGCGTGGGGAAAATAGTTCGGAGGGAAGAAAGGGGGGATTTTCTCTTTTTGAGTGTCAAAATTCCGGAAAATCTCGCGCCTTTTGTGGTGGAGAAGGGCTCAATTGCCATTGACGGCATAAGCCTTACGGTAAACGGCCTAAAAGGGGATCAGGTAGAGCTGGCCATTATTCCGCACACCGCAAGCATCACCACCATAGGTTTCCGTAAGGTGGGAGAGGCGGT
>JALSPN010000213.1 GCA_026985945.1 Thermodesulfobacteriales bacterium | reverse complement strand
CCTTAAGAAAAAACTTAAGGGCCCTCAAAAATCTTCTTCCTTCGGGGGTCCAGATCCTTCCGGTTGTAAAGAGCGAGGCTTACGGCCACGGGCTTTTACCAGTAGCCCGCACCCTGGCTCAGGAAGGAATATATGGTTTTGGCCTTTCGGACTTAGAAGAAATCCTGCGTTTGAGAGAAGCCGGCCTTGCCCTGCCCCTTTTGCTTCTCTCCGGCTTTGAGCCGTCCTGGCTTCCTGAGATCATAAGGCTAAAAGCCATTCCTGCGGTTACGGATCTTTATCAACTGAAACTCCTGGCCGACTATACCCGCAAACAGGAGAAAAAAATTGCCCTCCACCTCAAAGTCGATACCGGGATGCACCGTCTGGGGATAGCCCTTCCAGAGCTTGAGGAGGCCCTGGATTTGATACGTCAGAACCCTCAGCTCCGCCTTGAAGGTCTTATGTCTCACCTGGCCTGCGGAGAGGAACCCTCCTCCCCTGTTACGCAGGGACAATTGCAAAACTTTAAACTTGTGGTGAAAAAAACCAAAAATTACGGCTTTAACCCTCGCTTTTTTCACCTGGCAAATTCTGCTGCTACCATCCTTCTTCCGGAAAGCCGTTTCAATCTTGTAAGACCGGGGCTGGCCTTATACGGAGCCTACCCATCTCCTGAGACCCGCAAACATCTTTTTTTGAGACCGGTAATGACTGCTAAGGCCCGCATATTAAGCGTAAAAAAAGTCCCGCAGGGGGCAGGAATTGGTTACGGGCCAATTTTTACCTCCGCAAGGGCTATGAAAATCGCCTTTGTGCCTGTAGGTTATGATGATGGTTATTTACGGGCTCTTTCCAATAAGGGTTTTGCCTGGGTTAAAGGAAAGATAGCCCCGGTGGTAGGAGCCGTCTCAATGAGGCTTCTTGCCCTCGACGTGAGTGAGATAGAAGGTGTTTCTCCGGGAGATGAAGTTATTTTGCTTGGTGGTAAAGAGCGGGAGGTCCCTGTGGAAGAACTTGCCCAAAGGGCCGGGCTTATAAGTTACGAACTCTTTTGCCTTTTCGGCAAAAGGGCCTTTAAAATTTTTCTGGAGTCCTGAAAATGTTTGGCATAGGCTTTCCCGAGCTGGTCGTAATCTTTATCGTGGCCTTAATCGTATTGGGGCCGGAAAGGCTCCCTCAGGTCGCCCGCCAGATGGCCCGCTGGGTAAATGAAGTCCGCAAGGCGGCAGATGAACTCAAGAAAGAGCTCGGAGTCGAAGAAATTGCCAGAGAAAAAGACGAAATTGAAAAGGTCCGGCAGGAACTCCTGAATAAAGTATATAATCCCTTGCCGGAGGAGAATTCGCAGAACTCCTCTCAAGAAGAACAGGCCGAGAAGGAAAAAGCTCCTTTATCACATGAAAGAAAGGCCTAAATACACTGTCCTTACCCATTTTGAAGAATTACGCCGCCGCCTGCTGATCTTTATCGGGTCTCTTTTCACTCTCTGGATCATCCTCTTTTCTCAGTTCAAGAGATTGATCCCGCTTTTCCTGATGCCCTATGAAAAGGCCTTTCCGGAGCTCAAACTGGAACTGGTCTTTACCTCTCTTCCAGAAGCCATTATGGCGGCCCTCAAAAGCACCTTTTTTCTGGCCCTTTCCCTCTCTCTTCCTATCCTGATCTTTCAGGCCTGGCGTTTTCTGGCTCCAGCACTTTATCCTCACGAAAAGCGCCTTTTTCGGAAGCTCCTCTTGGTGGCCTTTTTCTTTGTGCTGGGGGGACTCACCCTGGCTTATTTTGTAGTTATACCGGCCCTTTTAAAATTTTTCCTAGGCCTGGGCTATGCCTATTTCAAGCCCCTGCTGCGCATCCAGAGCTATCTTT
>JALSPN010000212.1 GCA_026985945.1 Thermodesulfobacteriales bacterium | reverse complement strand
AAACCCTCAGGGAAGACCTGGCCCCTCATGAGGAGGAACCCGAAGCACTTGACCTTTTTGAAGGGCTTGAAGGGCTTGAGGAGATCCTCCCGGAAGAAATCAAAGAGGAAGAAAATAAAGATCGCTAACGAACCGGCTTCCCCCAGAAGTCTTTCAAAGTGCCTGCTGCCAGGGCCCTGGTCTCTTCAAGGGCCTTGGTATAGTATTTAGGAGCCAGGGCGCGGGCCTTTTGGGCAGCGCGGGTATCAGGGTAGGTCTGCAAAAGATAAAGTATTCTCCAGTAGGCCCCCCGGTAACGCTTGGTGCGAAAATAGAATTTGGCCACGTAAAGTTCGTGTTCTCCCAGCCTTTCCCGGCATTCTTTTATCCGTTTGCGGGCCTCTACCACGTAAGGAGAGTCCGGATAACGATCAAGGAGCCTTTCGTAATTTTCAATGGCCTTTTTGGTAAAGCTCTGATCCCGATCCGGGGAGAGCATAAGTTTGTAATAGCAGGTGCCAATCTGGTAGATCACGTAAGGGATAGCCTCATTGGTGGGGTGCAGTTTTTCAAACTCTTCGTAAAGGACAATGGCTTCCAGATATTGTTTGGCGTAGAATTTACAGTCCGCAAGTTTTAATTCCGCCCAGAGGGCGTAGGGAGTGTCAGGGTAGCGATCCCTGATGGCCCGAAAGGCCTCTTCGGCCATCTCCCAGTAGCCCTTCCGGTAATATTTAAGGGCCCGGTTTACGAGCTGGGCAAGTTCTGGGTCCTGGGCCTCGACCTTCTCTCCCTTTTTGAACCAGGAAAGGAGCCCGCCTTTACCAGGCCCTCCGCCACAGGAAGCGAGCAGGAAAATGGCCAGCAGAGGAATTACCAGGCGCTTCATGATAGCCCTAGGCTCCCGAAAGGTAGTGTTCTGCCATGTAAGCGGCGGTAGCCCCATCGCCGGCAGCGGTGATAATCTGCCGACAGGCCTTGGCTCTCACGTCTCCGGCGGCAAAGACCCCCGGAAGTTCCGTGCGCATTTCACAATCCGTAATGATAAAACCCCTTTCATCAGTAGGGAGGAGCCCCTTCACAAAATCTGATTGGGGCCGGATACCAATGAAAATAAAGACTCCGTCCACCGGTAAGGTGCTAATTTCACCGGTCTTGCGGTTTTTAATCCTTACCCCTTCTACTTTTTCCTGACCCAGGATTTCTTCCACCACCGTATTCCAGATGAAGTGAATCTTGGGATTGGCAAAAGCCCTTTCCTGAAGGATTTTCTGGGCCCGAAGCTGATCCCGACGATGAATGAGAAAGACCTTTTCGGCAAACCTGGTGAGAAAGAGGGCCTCCTGCACGGCGGTATTTCCTCCCCCTACCACGGCCACCGTCTGGTCTCGAAAAAAAGGGCCGTCACAAGTGGCACAGTAAGAAACCCCCTTTCCCGTGAGTTCCTTCTCTCCGGGCACCCCGAGCTTGTTAGGTGAAGCCCCGGTGGCAATGATGACCGCCCTGGCAAGGAGCTCTTCTCCTCCAGCAAGTTTGAGCCTTTTAAGCTCGCCATTGAGCTCAAGGCCGGTGACCTCTCCCAGCTTTTGTTTAAAACCAAGCTTTTTGACATGGGCTACAAACTTTTCCATCAGCTCCCAGCCCGGAAGCCCTTCAGGGAAGCCCGGGTAATTTTCCACAAAATCGGTAACAAGGACCTGACCACCCGGAGATAATTTTTCTATAAGGATGGTATTGAGCCGGGCCCGGGCAGCGTAGAGATAGGCGGTAAGCCCTGCCGGCCCGCCCCCTATAATGGCCAGATCGTAAATCTCTGCCATTTCCTATCCCAGAATGCGCTTTATTACACTTTCAATGGTGGATTTGGCCACCGCACCGGTAATCTGATCCACCGGCTGGCCATTTTTGAAAAAGATCAGGGTGGGAATGGCTCGAATGCCAAACTTGCCTGGAGTGACGGGATTTTCATCCACATTCATTTTGCACACCTTTAATTTCCCGGCATATTCCTCGGCCAGCTCTTCGATTACCGGAGCAATCGCCCTGCAGGGGCCACACCACGCCGCCCAGAAATCTACCAGCACTGGAATGTCAGACTTTAAGACTTTTTCTTCAAAGTCCTGATCTGTTACGTGGCAGACTGCCATATCATCCCTCCTGATGAAAAAGTTTGGGAACCTTGAGGCATCATAATGCGCCCCTTCTCAAGCTGCAAGAAAAAATAAATTTACAAAACCAGGGTTTCCAGGGCTTCCTCAAGATTAGAAACTTCTATCATTTTGATAGGGCTTTTGTTTAAAAAGTTTGGCAGGTTTTTGCCCGGAAGACAAGCTTGTTCAAAGCCTAATTTTGCCGCTTCTTTAAGGCGGGCCTCTGCCTGAGTTACCGGACGCACCTCACCGGTAAGCCCCACCTCGCCAAAAATTACCGTTTGCGGGGGGAGAACCTTCTCCAGACGACTGGAGGCGAGCGCCATCACCACCGCGAGATCTACTCCGGGCTCGGTAAGACGCAGACCCCCCACCACGTTGAGATAGATATCCTGATCGTAAAAACTAAGCCCCGCCTTTTTTTCCAGAATGGCGGCCAGCATGGCCAGCCGTTGGGGATCAAACCCCACGCTGGTGCGTCGGGGAGTGCCAAAGGGGGTGCGGACCACCAGCGCCTGCACCTCCACCAGAAGGGGCCTTGTGCCCTCTAAAGTGGCACACACCACTGCCCCCGGGGCCTGCGGGCCACCCTCTGAAAGAAAAAAGGAAGAGGGGTTTGAGACCGGAACCAGGCCCGCCCCTGTCATCTCAAAGACCCCGATTTCGTTGGTGGAACCAAAGCGGTTTTTTACCGCTCGCAGGATACGGAAACTCAGACCGCGATCCCCTTCAAAATAAAGGACCGTATCCACCAGGTGTTCGAGAACCCTGGGGCCAGCAAGCAATCCCTCTTTGGTCACGTGGCCTACCAGGATCACGCCTATTCCTTCCCCCTTGGCGAATTCCAGGAGTTTGGCCGTGCACTCCCGCACCTGAGAGACACTTCCGGGAGCAGAAGAGAGCTCGGGCCAGAAGATCGTCTGGATGGAATCTACCAGAAAAAAGATGGGCCTTTCTGCTCTGGCAGCCTCAAGGGCAGAGGAAAGGTCTGTTTCGGCAAGAAGAAGGATATTGGCCGCTTTAATCCCGAGCCTTTCCGCCCGCAATTTTATCTGTGGTAGCGACTCTTCCCCGGAAAGATAAAGGACCTTACCGTAATTCCGGGCCAGGTGTTGGGCAAGCTGAAGGAGAAGGGTTGATTTTCCGATCCCGGGGGCCCCACCTAAAAGGACCAGAGAGCCCGGAACCAGGCCACCCCCCAGGACCTGATCAAGCTCCGCCAGCCCGGTCTTAAGGCGTGCGGTGGCCTCGTCTTTGACTTCCGCCAGCGAAAAGACCGGAGCCGCCCTGGAGGGCTTTTTGCGGGAGGGGGGTGAGATTTCCTCCACCAGGGTCCCCCATTCTCCACAGCCCGGGCATCTCCCCAGCCACTTCAGGCTCTGATAGCCACAATTTTGACAGACAAATTTAGCCATCCTTCGACCCTAGATAAGGGCAATTTTTAAGCTTTCTGCCGTAAAAAAGAAGGATTTTTCGCTTCTTTCCGTAGATTTCTTTCTCCCACTTTCCCAAGTATTCTATGTTTTCGAAACAGACGCTATAGCGGTTAGCCTGCCGGTGATTCTTGAGGAGGAGAAGGGCGTTTTCGCCGACCTTCTCTGACAGCCCGTCCCAGAGATCATATTGATTGTGCGGACGACCTTCCCAGAAAGTATAGGAGCGGGGTCTTTCGGGAAGGTAAAAGGCCATTTCCGAGGCGTAATCCCGCCTGATGGTGATGATGATCTCACGCTTTCGATGAGAGGAGACCCAGCTGGCAAGCTCCTGCCAGCCGGAAAATTTGTAAAGGAGCCTCTGGACCTCTGGAGGGAACTTCTCCGGGGTGCGAGGAAGCTGATAGACCGACACCATCAAAAATATTCCCAGAAAGACGCCCACCAAGAAGAGTTTTCTCAGGAAAAGGCCCCTTTTATCCGGCCACTTTCCCCGCAGGATGAGGGCGCTTAGCAAGACAAAGCCCGAGGCGTAGAAAGGATAAGGCCAGTTGGCATTTACCTTACGAAGAAAGGAAAGGGGAAGAACAAGCCCGAGAGGAAGGGCGGAGAAGACAAAGAGAAAAAGGAGTTTTTCATTATGTCGCAAGCGGGGTCTCTTGAGAAAGAGATAAAAGACATAGAGAAGGAGGGCAAAAATTAAGGGGGTTATTACCCCGGCCTGTTCTAAAAAGAATCGAAAAGGCCCCCACCAGAAAAATCCTTCCTGCCGGAAGTGTTCTTCCGTGTGTCTGAAGGTTACCCAGCCGTGAGAGGCATTCCACCAGAGATTGGGAAGCAGGATGAGAAAACCTACCAGAAGAGCCAGATAAGGCCTGAAGTTGTGCAAAAGGGGCCTTCTTTCGGGGCTAAAGTAAAGCCAGAGCCAGAAAAGGGGCACAAAGGCGATCATGGTTTGTTTGGTCAAAAGTCCAAGCCCCAGGATCAGGCCCAGTTTAAAGAAATCAAGGGTTTTTTGGGTCTCGCAGGCCTGCCAGGCAAGGCAAAGCGCCGCTGCCCAGAGGGCAAAAAGAGGGGGGTCAATGGTCATCACGAAGCCGTAGATGGCAGAAAGAGGCCCGGCAGCGGCGGCCAGGGCAGCCCAAAGCCCCACTTTGCGGTCGAAAAGACGCTGCCCCAGGTAATAGACCAGAGCCAGGTAAAGAGTATGACAGAGGGCCGCGGGCACCCGAATGGCATATTCCGTATGACCGAGCTTTAAAGTAAAAAGATGGATAAGCCAGGCCACCAGAGGGGGCTTACTGTAGTAACCCCAGGCCAGGGTGCGAGACCAATCCCAGTAGTAGGCCTCATCGGGGGAAAGTTCCAGGCCGATTTGCTGGATGAAGGTAAGCCTTGCCGCGAGAAGGACCAGCAGAAAGAGCCCGGCTGCGGAATACAAAGAAGAAAAAAAGCCTCTCATAGGTCTTTAAATCGTGAAAGGATATATTTGCCCCCGCAACCTACAAGCCAGCCTATCCAGAAACCCAGAAGGACATCAAAGGGATAATGGACCCCGAGGTAGATCCGCGAATAGCCCACCAAAAAGGCAAAGGCCCAGAAAAACCAGCTGAAGCGGGGGAGCAAAAAGGCAAAAAGCGTGGCCGCACAAGCAACGTTAGTAGCATGACAGGAGGGCAGTGAATAAGATTCCCCGGCAAGGACCTCTTTCGTGAAGCGCCAGTGATGCCCTTTGTAAAGATAAACTTCCTTTAAAGTGAGGTAAGGCCTGGGACGTTTGAAATAGGGCTTCAGGACCTTCCCGCAGAGAAAATCGCTTCCCATCACGAAGATCCAGATCAGGGCCACGATCACTATTCCCTTCCAGCGAAGAGAGAAGATAAAAATGAGGGCAAAAAGGGCAAAAAAGGCGTAGATTAAGCGTTCGTCAGAAAGGAGGGGCATTAGCTGGTCAAGAAGAGGGTGTCTCTGGTGATTAAGCCAGAGGAATAGCCTTTCGTCGAGCAGGGCAAAGATTTTTAAAGGATCTACCTTCAAAGCTGCCATTTTGTTTGACTTTACCGGGAGATTTCGGGCTTGAAAATCAAAATTTTCGAGAAAATCCTCGAAGATAGACAAAGGCGCAGGCTCCAAGGCCTACCCCGCACCCCAGGAGGAGGACATTTTCCACACCGAGGTGTTCGGCAAGGCTTCCGGCCAGAAAACTTCCGAAGGGAAAAAGCCCCAGAAAACTGAGGCTAAAAAGGCTCAAGACCCGCCCCCGCAGTTTATCAGGGGCCTGAAGCTGAAGATGGGCGTTGGCGGAAGTAAACATACACACCATGTGAAAGCCTGCCAGAAGCAAACAGAAAGAGGCCGCATAAAGGCTTCGTGTGAGGACCACAGCCGCCAGCCAGCCGCAAAGGAAGGCCAGGTTGAAAATGAGGAAGCGGTCTCTTTTGATCTCTCGTCCGAAGGCCGCCATAAAGAGGGCCCCGCAAAGGGCCCCCAGGCCGTTGGCGGCCATCATGAAGCTGAATTCTTCCGCCCCGCCCCCAAAACGCTGCCGGGTCAAAACCGGAAGGAGCACCGCGTAGGGCAAAAGAAAAATGCTTGTTACCGCGATGAGGGAAAGGGTGGCCCTTACGGGAAGGGTCTTCCAGGCAAATTTGACCCCTTCCCGCAGGCCTTCCAGGGGATTTTTAACGGCTGTTCTGTAAGAATTCGGCAAATGAATGGCCAGAAGGGCCAGGATTACGGGAAGATAGGAAAGGGCGTTGGCCAAAAAGCAGCTTCCAAGGCCCCAGCGCACCATGAGAAAACCCGCCAGAGCAGGCCCTAAAAAACGGGCCAGGTTAAAGGCCGTAGAGTGCAAAGACAGGGCTGTAACCAGGGGCTCTTTGCCCACCAGTTCGTAGATGAAAGAATGCCTCACCGGGAACTCCAGTGCCACCGTAGTGCCCAGCACAAAGGCCAAGGCCAGCACGTGCCATACCCTGACCAGATCCCAATAAACCAGTGCCGCGAGCAGACCCGCCTGGAAAGAGGCAATCGTCTGAGAGATGAGAAGCAAATTCCTTTTGGGAAGATGGTCTGCCAGGTAACCTGCCGGAAGCGAAAAAAGAAGCACCGGAAGACTGCTTATTGCCCCGAGAATCCCCAGATAAAAGGCCGAATTGGTGAGCTCATAGAGGAGCCAGCGCTGGGCGGTGGTATGAATCCAGGTCCCGATGAGGGAGATACTCTGCCCCAGAAAAAAGAGCCTGAAATTCCTTATGCGCAGGGGAAGGAGGAGATTGCTGGCAATTTCTTCCCAGATGGGCATGGGCTCTTTTTTAGCGCGAAAAGAAGGTGCGGAAAAGGCAGAGGGCCTTTTCGATGTCTTCCTGCGAGGTATAGCGCCCCAGAGAAAACCGGATGGTGCCTCTGGCGACCTCAGGAGGAACTTTCATGGCGGAGAGGACGTGAGATACCGTTACCCCTTTAGCGTGGCAGGCAGCACCAGTTGAGGCCCAAATTTCAGGGAGGGCCTTTAAGATCTCCTCACCGGTATAACCAGGGAAAGAAACACTCAAAGTGTTGGGGATGGTAAGCCCCGGGGGGCCGTGGCGCACAAGGGAGGGGAAGATTTCTCGAAGCCCCTCATAAAACCTCTCTCGCAGGGCTCTTTCTCTTTTTCCCTCGGCCTCAAGATCAGTTGCCAGGAGCTCACAGGCCTTACCCAGCCCACAGGCAAGCGCTGTAGGTTCGGTCCCGGGCCTAAGCCCCCTTTCCTGGCCAGCGCCAAAAAGAATGTTTTGTAACTTCACCCCCCGGCGCACGTAAAGGGCACCTATCCCCTTGGGGGCGTAAAGCTTGTGGCCGGCAATTGTTAAGAGGTCGCAGGGGACGTGAGAGACCGAAACCCTGATTTTTCCCACCGCCTGAGCGGCATCGGTGTGGAAAAGGACCCCGGCCTCGCGGCAAATACTGGCGATTTCCTTAACCGGCTGAATGACCCCGGTTTCATTATTGGCCCACATGATTGAAACAAGCCTGGTATCGGGCTTTAAGGCCCTTTTGAGATCTTCCGGATCCACAAGCCCCGCCGTATTAACCGGCAAAAAGGTTACGTCGTAGCCAAGCTCCAGAAGCCGCACACAGGGATTTAAGACCGAAGGATGCTCGATCTGCGAGGTAATGATATGGGCTTTGGGATGTTTTAAAGCAAACCCCAGAATAGCAAGATTGTTGGCCTCGGTGCCGCCACTTACGAAATAAATTTCCTCCGGCAGGGCCTCAAGGAGATGGGCTACCTTCTGGCGGGCCAGCTCAAGGCCTTTTCGGGCCGCCTGCCCCAGCACATGCTGACAGGAGGCGTTTCCAAACTCTTCGGTCAAATAACGCTTTACGACTTCCGCCACCTCCGGAAGCACCGGGGTGGTGGCGTTGTAGTCAAGATAGATAGCCATAGTTTTCCTAATTATTAGGAATTTTTCAGGGAATCAAAATTTTTCCATAATTTTCTAGCAGAGTACCCTAAGTTCCGGATAAGAGATGAGAAAGGGGCACCTTTCTTTTATATTTCAAAGGAAACAGAAAAATTATATCTTCACCCAGGAGGT
>JALSPN010000211.1 GCA_026985945.1 Thermodesulfobacteriales bacterium | reverse complement strand
AGCCGTTCAGGAGCACAGCTTGAAGAAGAGATGAAACTCGCACAGCTAAAGGAGCCAACTTTAGCTGTGCCGGTTGATCTAAAAGAACACTTTCAGGAACCAGCTAAAAAAAAGGGGCGTCGTTCCAAAAAACTCAAGATAAAGCAAAAAGAAGCCCAAAAAGAAACCCGTGAGGAATCTAAACTCCCGGCACTTGCCGAGGAAGATAAAGCCCCGGCCACCCTTGATCCTCTTCAGCAGTATCTCAAAGAAATCAGCAAATATCCCCTCCTGAGTCGGGAAGAAGAAGAACGTCTCACCAAAGAGTATTACAAGACGCGGGACCCCAGAATTGCCTACCGACTGGTAACTTCAAATCTTCGTCTGGTGGTAAAAATTGCCCTTGATTTTCAGAAGTTCTGGATGCAAAACTTTCTGGATCTTATTCAGGAGGGCAACGTGGGCCTCATGCAGGCGGTGAAAAAATTTGATCCTTACCGGGGAGTCAAATTTTCCTACTACGCCTCTTTCTGGATAAAGGCCTATATTCTCAAGTTTATTATGGACAACTGGCGACTGGTCAAGATCGGGACCACCCAGGCCCAGCGCAAGTTATTTTATAACCTGCGCAAAGAGAAGGAGCGCCTGGATGCCATGGGGTTTGAACCCGCTCCCAAGCTTATTTCTCAGCGTTTAAACGTGCGCGAAGAAGACGTGATCGAAATGGAGCAAAGGATGAGCGGGGGAGAAATAAGCCTTGACGCCCCCATCAAAGACGATTCTGATGAATTACATCGAGACTTTCTGGCTGATCCCGGCCCCAGGGTAGAAGACCAGGTGGCCAGAAGAGAGGTCCTTACCAAATTGCGCTCCATCCTGGAGGAATTTGGAAAAGATTTAAAAGACAAAGAGAGGGTAATTTTTTACGAACGCCTTCTGGCAGAAGACCCCTTAACTCTTCAGCAGATCGGGCAACGTTTCGGAATTTCACGCGAGAGGGTGCGCCAGATTGAAGAGCGCCTCCTCAAAAAATTGCGAAAATACCTGAAAGAAAGGCTCCCAGATGCGGAAAACTATCCCCTGGCTATTGAAGCTTCTTAGTCCTCTGGTCTTTCTGTTTTTTTTTCAGGCCAGCGGCTTTGCGGGTTGTTCGCGAGCAGAGAGTTACTTTCATTTTCTCGCGGCAGAATATCTCCTAACTCAGGGGCGCCTTTTTGAAGCCCAAAGGGAGCTTCAAAAGACTATCAGGTGTGATAAAGAAGCCTTATACCCGCGAAAAGAGCTCCTTAAGGTCTATGCCGAAACCGGCCAATACGATCAGGCCGTCTCTCTGGCCCAGGAAATTCTTAAAAAGAATCCTGCTGACAAAGAGGCCCTTTTTATTTTGGCCAAGCTTTACTGGGCCCAAAAGCGTTACGTGCGGGCTATCGAAACTCTGGAGAGCCTCCTTGAAAAATATCCTGACTATGAAGAAGCCCTCTCGATACTCGCAAACCTTTATCTTCAAAAGAAGGACTTAGAGGGTGCCATAAAAACGCTTGAACGTTTGGCAGCTAAAGAGCCCCGGAATGCTGCCGTTTACCTGGAGCTGGCACGCCTTTACCGACAGAAGGGAGCCTTTAAAAAGGCCCGCAAGTATTACGAAAAGGCCCTTTCCCTGGCCCCAGAAAAGCAAAGGATCTATCTTGAATACGGCGAATTTCTGGAAAAGATCGGGGCCTTTATCGAGGCCGAAAGAATTTATCAGGAAGGTCTAAAAAAGATTCCCCAGGCCTTCCATCTCTATGAGGCCCTTTTTAGGCTTTATATCCGTCAGGAACAATTTGAAAAGGCCCTGGCAATTCTTGATCAGATCGAAAAAGAGACCGGGAAAAACCCGCGTCTCACCCTCCGCAGGGCCTTGATCTATCTTGATCTTGACCGCAATGAAGAAGCGGAAAGATTGCTTGAAGAGCTCGTAAAAGAAGATCCCCGGAATTATACGGCTTATTTTTATCTGGGAGTAGCCCTTGAGAAACTGGGGCAGCGAAAAAAGGCTATTGAGGCTTTCAAAGTCATTCCTCCCGGAGATGAAAATTTTCCCCTGGCGGTAAGGAGACTGGTCCAGCTTCTTGATAACCCGCAGGAAATATATGCCCTTTTTCAGCAGGCCCTCAGTCAGCGGCCGGAAGACAAAGGGCTTTATCTTCTGGCAGGCACCGTATTTGAGGATCTTGATGCCTGCGATCTTGGAGAATCTCTGGTGAAAAAAGGGCTTCAGAAATTTCCCGAAGATCTTGATCTTTCCGTTACTCTGGGGCTCCTTTTGATCTGTCAGGGCAAAGAGCGGGAAGCCTTGAAACTGCTTGAGCCCCTTGTCAAAAGGTATCCTGATGATCCTACACTGCTCAATTTCGTAGGATACACCTACGCGGATCTCAATGAAAAACTCGCTCTTGCCGAAAAATACATTCGTAAGGCCCTTTCTTTAAAGCCTGATGATGGTTACATCGTCGATAGCCTGGCCTGGGTTTATTATCGCAAAGGCGCGTATCAGGAGGCGCTAAAAGAGATTAAACGGGCCTTAAAACTTGCACCCAGAGATCCGATAATTTACGAACATTACGGAGACATTTTACTGGCCCTTGGGAAACAAGAAGAAGCCCTTTCGGCCTACAGAAAGGCCCTTTCCCTGGCCAAAAAGAAAAAAGATCGAAAGCGGCTTAAAGAGAAAATAGAAAAATTGTGCGCTACCCAGTCCTGCTCTTCCTGATCCTGGTTGTCAGCTGTTCCCTTCCTCGCCCCACCTCCTGGCAGCCGGAAAGGGTGTCTTTTATCGCGAGAGAAGGGATGGTCTCTTTCCGGGTGTCTTATCCTGGCGGGAATTTTGGTGGTGAGGGATTTTTTATCGCCGGAAAGAGTTTTTTTTACCTAGAGGGGCTTTCTCCCTTCGGGAGCACCCTTTTTCAGGGGATGCTCGAAGATAATCGGGCCCTTTTAGTATCTTTTTTAGAAAGAAGGGCCTATCTTCTTTCACTTCC
Source organism: Thermodesulfobacteriales bacterium (assembly GCA_026985945.1). Classification (GTDB taxonomy): domain Bacteria; phylum Desulfobacterota; class Thermodesulfobacteria; order Thermodesulfobacteriales; family Thermodesulfatatoraceae; genus Thermodesulfatator. Next base: position 5,175 of record JALSPN010000211.1, on the reverse strand, counting down.
TTTTCCTGGAGAGATTTCTTCTTATTGGGGGACCATTCTTATGGGCTATCTTCCTCCCCCCTGGCTTGAAGGGGCCCTGATCCTTGAAAACCCAAAAGGCTATCTCCTCAAAAAAGAGATCCCCCCCTTCAGAGTAATGGTTTCTTTTGACAGGGCCGGAAATCTTAAGGCCCTCACCATAAAAGAAGATCGCACCCTTTGGCGCCTTTTCTTTGCCCCGGGCAAGACCCGTTTTGAAATTCCCCCCCTTCGGGTTCGGGGAGAAATGAGCTTTCACACCACCAAAGAACTTTTTTCTCCCGCTAAACCGAAGATAGTAATCCCTGAAGGCTTCAGCAGGCTTTCCTGGGAAATCCAAAAGTAAGAACCAAATTTCCGGCTAGTTCCCCTCCCTTTGAGGGAGGGGCGAGGGGAGGGTGGAGTTTGCGGTTGTATTTGCCAACTGATTTTGGCAATTTTGTGGAGTCTCTCAAATCCCCAGGGCCTTTTTGACCTCTTCTGAAAGTTTAAAGGAGTGTTCTTCTGCCGGGAAAAGGCCTTCTTTTACCTCGGAAATGTATTTTTTAAGGGCGTTTTTTCCTTCTTTGGCGAATTGGGCGTATCTTTTGACGAACCGCGGGCGGAAGCCCTCAAAAAGTCCCAGAAGATCCGGAAGGACCAGGATCTGGCCATCACAGGCTGGCCCGGCTCCGATACCAATGGTGGGAATGGGAAGGATGGAGGTGATATGGGCCGCAAGCTCCTGCGGCACGCATTCCAGCACCACGGCAAAGGCCCCGGCTTCTGCCACCGCTTTGGCATCCGCCAGGAGTTTGCGGGCCGAGTCGAGATCACGCCCCTGGACTTTAAACCCCCCGAGGGAGCTTGCCCGCTGCGGGGTAAGGCCTACATGGGCCAGGACAGGGATCCCCGCACGGGTAACGGCCCTGATGGTTTCACAGACCTCTTCTCCCCCTTCGATTTTGACGGCCTGACAGCCCCCTTCCTTCAAAAATCTTCCGGCATTGAAGATGGCCTCCTCAAGGCTCACCTGGTAGGAAAGAAAGGGCATATCCCCCACAATCAAAGCCCTTCTGGCCCCGCGGGAGACGGCCCTGGCCAGAACGAGCATTTCTTCCATGGTGATAGGGAGCGTATCTTCATAGCCCAGGACCAGCATGGCTGCAGAATCCCCCACCAGGATGAGATCGATCCCGGCCTCGTCAAGGAGGCGCGCCCACAGGACATCGTAGGCGGTAAGGGCCACGATCTTTTCACGCCCTTTTTTGGCCTGGAGATCGGGAATGGTAAGTCTAGAATAAGAGGCCATCTTTTTTCCTCCCCTGGTTGAAATATTCGTAGGCTTTGGGGGTAAGGACCCGGCCGCGGCGGGTTCGACGTAAGAGACCACAACGGATGAGGAAGGGTTCATAGACGTCTTCCAGGGTGCGGGGGTCTTCACAAAGGGCTGTGGCCAGGGTGTCAAGCCCCACCGGCCCTCCGTCAAACTTTTCCATGATGGTCTTGATAAGGAGGCGGTCAAAGGGCCCAAGTCCCATAATATCCAATTCCATAACTTCAAGGGCCTTCCGGGCCAGGGTGGCATCGATTACTTCTTTGCCCTCTACCAGGGCGAAGTCCCAGACCCTTCGCAGGAGCCTGTTGGCAACCCGGGGGGTTCCCCGCGCACGTTTTGCTATTTCAAGGGCTCCTTGAGGCTCAAGCCCTATCTTGAGGACTCTGGCCGTGCGGAGAAGTATCTCCTGAAGTTCTTCTTCCCGATAAAAATCAAGCTTGAAACTGATGCCAAAACGATCGCGCAGGGGGGCGGAAAGAAGGCCGCTTCGAGTGGTAGCGCCTACCAGGGTAAAACGGGGAAGGTGGAGTTTCAGAAGGCGTGCTCCGGGGCCCTTTCCTACCACGAGATCAAGGCGAAAATCCTCCATGGCCGGGTAAAGTATTTCTTCCACTGCTGCTGGAAGACGATGAATTTCGTCAATAAAAAGGACGTCTCTTTCAGAGAGATTGGTAAGGATGGCTGCCAGGTCTCCGGCCCTCTCAAGGGCGGCTCCAGAGGTTACATGGATCTTGCTTCCAAGTTCAGCAGCGATGATATGGGCGAGGGTGGTCTTGCCAAGCCCGGGGTAGCCGGTAAGAAGGACATGATCCAGGGCCTCTCCTCTGGCTGCGGCGGCGGAAAGATAAACCGCAAGCACCTTGCGAACTTCTTCCTGCCCCACGTAATCGGCAAGCCTTCGGGGGCGAATTTCGTTAGTGTTCATCCTTCACCGAGAGCCTTTTTAAGGCCTCTTTGACGATTTCAGAAAGATCTTTCCCTTCCTGAAAGGTTTTTTCAAGGGCTGGTCGGGCCTCTTCCGGAGAAAAGCCCAGGTTAAGAAGGGCTGAGAGGGCCTCTTCAAAAAGAGGGCTTACCGGCGGTTTTTTTACCCCCAGACGGGAGCGCAATTCTACACAGAGCCGTTCCGCCCGCCGTGGACCTATCCCCGGCACTCTGGCCAGTCTTTGAACATCGTTTTGGGCAACAATTTCCAGAAATTCCTCCGGTTCAAAGACTCCCAGGATATTTAACGCCAGGCGAGGACCAAGGCGTGAGACCTGCTGAAGCCTCTCAAAAAGGTCACGGGCCTCAGGGGTTAAAAAGCCGTAGAGCTCCGGAATTTCATTTCGGATGCGAAAAGAGACGTAAAGCACACAGCGTTTTCCGCGGGCAGGCAGCCTATCCATAACGGAGAAAGGGACCAGGATTTCCAGGACAAAAGGGCCACTTTTAAGAAATACCCGTCCAGGTTCTTTACGCTCCAGGAGCCCTTCAACTTGTGCCAGCATCCTTGGACCTCTGAAGATGGTAAAGGGCCACGGCCAGGGCATCTGAGGCGTCGGTGGGGAGATCCCGCGGCACTTCAAGGAGTCTGCAGATTATAAAACGGAGCTGTTCTTTGGGGGCGTTTCCGTAGCCTGTAAAGGCCTTTTTTATCTCCAGCGGATGATAAAAAAAAACGGGCTTTTTGGCCCTGGCTGCTGCCAGAATGGCTGCCCCCTGGGCCTGGCCAAGTTTGAGGGCGGCGTGAGGAAAACTCTCCGGAATAACCTCCTCCAGCGCGATGGCTTCTGGATCATATTGTTTAATGAGCTGGTCTATCCCTTCAAAAATGCTTTCGAGCCGGGTGGGCAGGTCTTTTTCCTTCAAACGTAAAGCCCCCCAGGCCAGAACCTTTTGGGGGGCTTCGATGATACCGTATCCCGTAACCCTTGAACCGGGATCAATTCCCAATATTCGCATTATATCCCGGCGCTTACGCGTTCCATAATTTCATCAGGGATATCAAAGTTGGCATATATTTGCTGGACGTCGTCGTGATCTTCCAGGGTTTCCATAAGGCGGAGCATCTGTTGGGCCGTCTTTTCGTCTTCTATTTTGACGGTGGTCTTGGGGACCATGGTGACCTTGGCTGTTTGGATTCTAAACCCCGCTTCCTTAAGGGCCTTCTGGACTTCCTCCAGATCCTTCGGATCGGTAACTACTTCTATTTCACTTTCGTATTCGCGGATGTCTTCTGCTCCGGCCTCAAGGGCCACTTCCAGGAGCTTTTCCTCGTCCGTGCCCTCGCGGGAAACCACGATGAGGCCCTTTTGTTCAAAAATCCAGGAAACAGCCCCCGGTTCAGCAAGGTTTCCACCACATTTACCGAAGATATGGCGCAATTCGGAGACCGTGCGTCTTTTGTTGTCTGTAACGCTTTTAATCAAGACCGCCACTCCACCCGGGCCGTAACCTTCATAAACGACTTCTTCCCAGGTGGTCCCTGGCTCCTGGCCGGTGCCTTTTCTGATGGCGCGTTCGATATTTTCTTTCGGCATGTTAGCGGCTTTGGCCGCCTGAATAGCCGCCCTTAAACGGGGATTGGACCCCGGATCTCCTCCCCCAAGCCTTGCCGCTACCATTATTTCCCGGATGAGCTTGGTAAAAAGCTTGCCCCGTTTGGCGTCTTGAGCAGCCTTTTTGCGCTTAATTTGTGCCCAATGAGAATGTCCAGCCATAGTTTTCCACCCCAAACCTTTTCTTGATACTTCGGCCCAAATCTTAGCCAGTTTTGTTTCCTTTTGCAAAAACTTAAATTTTGGTTAGTGGAGTAGAGAAAAAAATTCCGGGGCTTATATTTCAAGGGGAATACTCCATTTGATCTTGCGCCCAAGAGATGTCTGGCGAGTAGGAAAGTGAATCTCCTATAACCAGTCGCACCGCCCGTTCCTTTACCTCTTTGGAAAACCTTTTTTCTCTATCCTCCCACATTTTTATCTCTCCGACAAACCCGGGGCGGTTCAGATTCACAGTATCTTGAGGGGGAGGGAGCTATTTCTCACTCGCCATTTGCTATTAAATAAAAGCCCGTTCTTCTCTACTCCACTTTGCTAAACTTCGTAATATTTTATCCTGGAAAAAAGATGATGCCGAAGATCTTTTCTTTAAAAGAAGGAGAAAAGGCCCTTAAGGCGGCGGTAAAGGCCTTAGAAGAGGGCCTGGTGGTGGCTATTCCCACGGAAACCTTCTACGGCCTGGCGGTAGATTATTTGAACGAGAAGGCCTTAAAAAGACTTTTTTCCCTTAAGAGACGTCCGGAGAAAAAGCCGGTCCTTCTTCTTCTGGGAGATAAAGAGCAGGTTGAAGAGGTGGTCTTCAAGATCTCTCCCCTGGCCCTCAAGCTCATGGATCACTTCTGGCCAGGGCCTTTAACCCTGGTGTTACCAGCCCGCTCCCATCTCTCCCCTTTACTTACCGCTCACACGGGAAAGGTGGCCGTGCGCTTCTCCTCCCACGAATTTCCTTCTTGTCTGGCCCGGGCCCTGGGCCGCCCGATCACCGGAACCAGTGCCAATCTCTCGGGGATGCCACCGGCGCGCTCGGTGGACGAAATCCTCGCCCAGCTTCCGGAAGTAGATCTCATCATCGATGGGGGAACTCTTCCGGCAAGCCTCCCTTCTACCATCGTGGATGCAGGCCCTGAAGGCCCCCGCTTGCTGAGAGAGGGAAAAATTTCGTGGTCAGAAATCTTAAGGATTACGGAAGGGGATCCTTCCCGATAGCAAAAAGGAGGCGCGCCTGGGAAAGGTGGAGATCTGAAAGGGCCTCGGTGTAGCGGGCTTCGGCAGCCGCCAGAAAGGCCTCGGCATCAAGGA
>JALSPN010000210.1 GCA_026985945.1 Thermodesulfobacteriales bacterium | reverse complement strand
AGTCGCGCCTTACCTGGGGGATAGAACTCCCTTTTGATGCCAGCTTTGTCACTTACGTCTGGTTCGACGCCCTTCTCAATTATCTTTCCGGGATCGGCTATCCTGAAGACCCGAGCTGGCAAAAATACTGGCCCGCCCACCATGTCATTGCCAAGGATATTTTAAAACCCCATGCCATCTACTGGCCCATCATGTTGAAGGCCCTGGGCATTCCTCCTTTTGCCCAGCTCCACGTCCACGGTTACTGGAATCTGGGCGAGGCCAAAATGTCCAAATCTCTGGGGAATGTGGTGCGTCCTAGGGATCTAGTAGAAAAATATGGTTGCGACCAGGTGCGTTATTTCCTTCTGAGAGAGATGGCCTTCGGACTTGATGCCAATTTTAGCGAGGAGGCCCTTTGTATTCGTATCAATGCCGATCTGGCTAACGATCTTGGGAATCTCGTCTATCGAACCCTTACCATGGTGAAAAAGTATTTTGCAGGAAAGATCCCCAGGGCCTCAGAACCTTCCCCTGAAGATAAAGCCCTTCAGGAGCTGGCTCTTAAGGCCGTTAAAAACTACCTTGAGGGGATGGAAGCCTTCCAGTTCCATCGGGCCCTTTCAGAGCTCTGGGAACTGGTCCGGGAGGCTAACCGTTATGTGGATTACCAGGCCCCGTGGGAGCTTGCCAAGAAGGGGGATACGGAGCGTCTGGCCACGGTGCTTTACCATCTGCTTGAGATTCTTCGTCTGCTGGCGGTGGCACTCTGGCCGGTGATGCCTTCTTCTTCTGAGAAGATCCTTAAAAACCTTGGCCTTTCCGTGGAAAGACATTTAAGGGCCGAGGAACTTTCGCGTTTTGGGATCCTTGAGCCTGAGGGCGAGGTTACCCGTGGGAAGGCCCTCTTCCCGCGCCTTGAAATGCCCAAACCAGAAAAAGCAAAAGACCTTAAAACGCAGAAAAAATCTCCTTCCAAAGAGGGGCTTGTCTCTTTTGAGGATTTTTCCCGCCTTGACCTCCGGGTCGCAGAAATCATAGCGGCAGAAAGGATCCCCAATGCCGATAGACTCCTTAAGCTCACGGTCCGCTGTCCGGAGGAAAGGACCGTGGTAGCAGGCATTGCAGAATTTTACCCCCCCGAAGATTTGAAAGGCAAAAAAGTGATTCTCCTTGCCAATCTAAAGCCTGCCAAAATAAGAGGGGTCGTTTCCGAGGGGATGGTGCTCGCAGCAAAAGACGAAAAGGGCCTTACCCTTCTTATCCCGGAGGGAGATGTTTCACCGGGGGCCAAAGTAAGCTAACGGAGATAGGAGGCGGGGAGAGTCTTTAAGGTTAATTCGTTTATCAGATCCTGAAGGGCCTGCTGGAACTTTTGCTCCATTTCTACTATTTTGAGACCAGCAGTATATCGTTTGTCTTCTTTTTTGACCCATACTATTTTGGCTAGCCCCTTGATAGGTGGTCTGGTAGAGATAGTGAAATAAACCTCTTGCCCGATATTCAAAGGCGTAAAGGTTGAAATGCGCAAGCCTCCAAGGCTTAAGTCTTCTAAAGCGGCATCAAATACTTTGAAGCCATCTTTGAAGGCAAAACTACAATCACAATGAATTTTAAAACGATTAAAAAGCCTCTTATCCAGCATATTATTCCCTGTTATTTAAAGAGACCTTTGAATAATTTCGAAATGAAGCCAGATTCTTATCCGTCAGCCTTTGTAGACACAACCAAACCCGAAAATCCTAGCAAATATCAGAAAATTTTAACCTTATTTCCGCCTCTTTTTAACTCTATTCCTCATTATTTCCCCTATCTTCCATATTCCGGACATAATACCACCTTCGTCTCCTTAAATCGCCTCCCTCCTCTTCAAATGCCAACAAAGAT
>JALSPN010000209.1 GCA_026985945.1 Thermodesulfobacteriales bacterium | reverse complement strand
AACTCCTTGAGAAGAATCTTTATGTTTTTATGCACTCTGACACCAACGGCGTGCGTATGGCCGAACAATTAAAAGAGCTTGGGGTGCAGCTTGGCTGGCCGACACGCCTCATACCTTTTGGGCCGGATACCTCTTCGGTAGTCTTTGCCATCGGGTTTGCCTGCCGGGTGGCCATGGCCTTTGGTGGCATCAAGCCCGGTGATTATATGGGCAATCTCCTCTACAACAAAGACCGCACCTTTGCCTTTGTGCTGGCCTTTGGCCCGGTCTCAGATGAATGGTATGCCAACGCTGCCGGGGCCATAAATTGGGGCTTTCCCACTATTTCTGACTGGGACATTCCCGAAATTAAGCCCTTTGGAGTTTGCACTTACGAGCACGTGGTTTCCAAGGTTCCTTACGATGAGATAGTGGATCGGGCCCTTGAGGTCAGGGGGCTTAAAGTCACCGCCGTAAAACTCGATATCCCGGTGGCTTATGCTCCGGCCTTTGAAGGGGAGCGGGTCCGCAAAGATGATCTTTACCTGGAATGTGGTGGCGGGCGCACCCCTGCGGTAGAGCTTCTGCTCTCGAAACCTTTAGATGAGGTTGAAGACGGAAAGATAGAAGTCATCGGGCCGGAGATAAACGAGGTTGAAAAGTTAGGTCTTGAAGGCCCGCCCTACCGCCTGCCTTTTGCAGTGGTGGTAGAGGTGGCTGGTGCCAATATGCAGGAAGATTTTGAGGCCATTTTGGAGCGCCAGTTCCATCATCTTATCAATTACGCCCAGGGGATTATGCATGTGGGTCAGCGAAATATCATGTGGCTCCGTATAAGCAAAGCTGCTGCGGAAAAGGGCTTCCTCTTCCGTCACATCGGAGAGATCCTCTATGCGAAGCTGCGCCAGGAATTCGGAGCCATTGTAGATAAATGCCAGGTTACGATTTATACGGAGGAGGAAAAGGTCAAAGAGATGCTGGAATTGGCCAAGGAAGTTTATGCTCGTCGAGATGCCCGGATTGCCGGCCTTACCGATGAACAGGTTGACGTCTATTATTCCTGCACCCTTTGTCAGAGTTTTGCTCCCAGCCACGTGTGCGTGATCACTCCCGAACGAATCGGGATGTGTGGGGCCTACAACTGGCTTGATGGTAAGGCCTGTTACGAAATTAACCCCACGGGGCCCAACCAGCCCATCGAAAAAGGAGAGGTAATAGACGAAACTCTGGGGCAATACGCCGGGATCAACGAGTTTGTGAAGCAGGCCTCCCGTGGCAAGGTGGAAAGGGTAAGCCTTTATAGTATCCTGGTGGACCCCATGACAGCCTGCGGCTGTTTTGAGTGTATCGCGGCGGTGCTTCCCACCTGCAACGGTATCATGATCGTGAATCGCGATTACCTGGGGCTTACCCCTACCGGGATGAAGTTTACCACCATGGCGGGGATGGTTGGTGGTGGTCAGGTAACACCTGGTTTTATGGGAGTTTCTAAACACTACATCACCTCACGGAAGTTCCTTCTGGCAGAGGGAGGGCTTAAGCGGGTAGTCTGGATGCCCAAGATGCTCAAAGAAGAACTTAAGGAAAAGCTTAAGGCTCGGGCCGAAGAGCTCGGTATTCCTGATCTTATCGATAAAATTGCCGACGAAACAGTGGCCAATACCGAAGACGAAGTTCGCGAGTGGATTGAGAAGGTCAATCATCCGGTGAAGGAATTGCCGCCGCTTATGTAGGGGTGGCACCATAACTTTTAGTTCAAAAGGGGTAGAGAGATGGGTTTAACCGGTATTCAGATTCTCGGCATGCTCCCTAAAAAGAATTGTAAAGAATGTGGGTTTCCTACCTGTCTGGCTTTTGCCATGAAAGTCGCGGCAGGGCAGGCTGATATTGCCGCCTGCCCTTATGTTTCCGAAGAAGTCAAAGAAAAGATCGCTGAAGCCTCAGCTCCTCCTATCCGGACTGTGAAACTCGGAAGTGGAGATCACGTGCTGGCTGTCGGAGGAGAAACGGTCCTTTTCCGTCATGAAAAGCGCTTTGAACATCCCCCCGGGATCGGGATCCTGATCCATACTGAGATGTCTGAAGATGAGATCTCGGAGCGGTTTGCAAAATTCAAGAAATATCGCTGGGAGAGGGTAGGGGTAAAACTTGAGGCGGAGGTGATAGCGGTAGAGGACCGGGGGGGAGATCCGCAAGCTTTTGCCTCTCTGGTGAAGAAAGTGCGAACGGAGGTTCCGGAAGCGGTTCTGGTCCTTATGAGTGAAAAGAAAGAAGTCCTTGAAGCCGGGGCTAAAGAGTGTGGTGAGCACAGGGCCCTCCTTTACGGAGCCACGATGGACAATTACAAAGAAATGGCGGCCCTGGCCAAAGAAGTAGGTTTTCCACTGGCGATTAAGGGGGATTCGCTGGCGGAAGCAGCCAGAATTTCAGAAGAATTGATGAAAGAAGGCCTCAAGGACCTGGTGCTGGATACCGGGGCACGGGGAGTGCGCGAGCTTTACGAAGACCAGGTCATTATGAGGCGGGCGGCCATTAAAAAACGTTTTAAACCCTTTGGATTTCCAAGTATTACTTTCCCTTATCGTTATACAGAAAACATCGTGGCCGAATACATGATAGCCTCTGTCCTGGTGGCCAAATATGCTGGGATGATTATTCTTTCCGATTTTCGGGGAGACCTGCTCTACCCGCTCATGGTGGAGCGTATGAACATTTTTACGGATCCTCAGAGGCCGCTGGTGGTGGAAGAGGGGATCTATCCTATCAATGGGCCGAACGAAGAGTCTCCCGTCTGTATCACCTGTAATTTTGCCCTGACCTATTTTATCGTCTCTGGTGAAATTGAAGGGAGCCGGGTGCCAACCTGGCTTCTTATCAAGGATACCGAGGGCCTTTCGGTCCTTACCGCCTGGGCAGCGGGGAAATTCGGGGCTGATACCATTGCCGAATTTGTCAAAAAAAGTGGTATTGCAGAGAAAGTCAAACATCGCAAACTAATCATCCCCGGTTATCTGGCTTCTATCAAAGGTGAGCTGGAGGAGGAACTTCCGGATTGGGAAATCATTATAGGCCCGCGAGAAGCCAGCGGTCTTCCTTCGTTTCTTAAGGAGTGGAAAGCCGCTTAAAGGGGGCAAAAAGCTATTAAAAACAGCAAGGAGGGGTTAGATGAGCCAGACGGTAGTTTGTATTGCAGAATCTATCAACATCATGTCTCAAACCATTGGCCCAGCCATGAAGGAAAGGAACCCGGAGCCCATCCAAAAAATGGCCAAGGAAGAGACGGAACTCGGGGCAGATTACCTCGATCTCAATATTGGGCCGGCGAAAAAAGACGGGCCGGAGCTTGCGGCCTGGATAGTGAAGACCGTCCAGGAGGTAGTCGATACCCCTATTTCTCTTGATACTACCAACCCTGAAGCCATGATTGCCGGGATCAAGGCCGCCAAAGACCCCAGTTCGGTGCTCATGAATTCTATTTCTGCCCAACCTGAGCGCATGGAGAAGCTCATTCCGGTAGCTGCTGAAGCAGGCTGTGATGTGGTAGCCCTCCTCTGGGGGCCGGAAGGTATGCCGCGGGATGCTAACGAACGGGCAGCCATGGCGGTAGATCTGGTAATGGCCTTGAATGAAGCGGGGATCCCTAACGAAAAGATCTGGGTGGATCCTATCGCCACCCCTATCACTTTAGGGGCGGAGCAAATTTTGGCAGGCCTTGAGTTCCTTTCCATGCTTCAGGACATAGCTCCTGGTGCCAAAAGCACTATTGGTCTTTCTAACGTTTCTAACGGGGTGCCCAAGCACCTGCGTCCTTATCTCGATCGGGTTTACCTCATGATGCTCATGAAATACAACATCTACTCCGCTATTTTGAATGTTTATGACAAAGAACTCGTAGAAATTGCCAAGGGGAAACACCCCGAGTGGGTAAAGCTGGTGCACGATATTATGGACGGAGATGAGCCGGATCCTAAATCCCTTTCTCCCAAGGAGCTCGAAATCTACAAGACCACACGGGTCTTACTGGGTAAGACCATTTTCTCCGAATCCTGGCTCGAATTGTAGAAACTAACCGGTACGGAAAGAGATCTTTGAGGGGGGCTATTGCCCCCCATTTTTGCAAGGTGAGGAGGGGCTATGAAGCTTTTGGTTAACGGGCAGGAAATTCAGGCCACAGCAGGCCAAACCATCCTTGAGGCTCTGAGGGCGGCGGGGATAGAAGTCCCCACCCTTTGTCATCTTCCGGGAAAAGACGAGCCACCGGTCCCCTGTGGAATGTGTGTGGTGGAGGTGGAAGGGAAAGGGCTTGTGCGTTCCTGTGTCACCCCTGTGGAAGATGGCCTTAAGATCCTGACTGATACCGAAACGGTGCGAAAAGTAAGGCGTAACAAGCTGGAAACCCTGGTTTTGAACCACTATGGGGATTGCAAGGCACCGTGTAGTATTCCTTGCCCGGGTGGTCTTAACATTCAGGGCTATATCGCCTTTATTGCTCGTGGAGAATACGCTTCAGCCCTGAGTTTGATTAAAGAGAAGCTTCCTCTGCCTGCTACGGTGGGCAGAATTTGTCCCCGCTTTTGTGAACCTCGTTGCCGGCGGGCGGTTGTGGATGCCCCGGTAGCCATCAATCACCTCAAACGTTTTGTGGCCGATTGGGGTCTTGAACACGGAGAACTCAAACCTGAAATGGCCCCTCCTACCGGTAAAAAAGTCGCCATCGTAGGTGCCGGCCCTGCGGGCTTGACCGCTGCCTACTATCTTCGTCTCAAAGGTCACGAGGTAACCATTTTTGATGCTCGCGAAGAGCCGGGAGGAATGCCTCGCTGGGCCATTCCTGATTTTAAGCTCTCTAAAGAGGTGTTACGAAAAGAAGTTCAGGGAATACTTAATCTTGGTATCTCTTTTCGTCCTCAAAAGGCCTGGGGGCGTGATTTTACTCTCAAGGACCTTTTCGAACAGGGTTTTGAAGCTGTTTTTCTGGCCATTGGAGCCTCTAACTGCCGGGGGCACGAGGTTCCCGGAGAAGAAAAAGCCACCTCCGGGCTGGAGCTCCTTTACCGTTTGAAAAAGGGGGAATTAATAGAACCTCCTCGCAAGGTCTTGGTAATGGGCGCAGGTTATACGGCCATTGATGTGGCCCGAAGTCTTGTAAGGCTTGGTTCGGAGGTAACTCTTCTTTATCCCAGATCCCGTATGGAAATGCCGGCTCCACAAAGGGAAATAAGGGAGGCGGAAAGGGAAGGGGTAAAACTCTTTTTGATGGCTACTCCTTTAAAGATTTTTCTGGAAGGTGACGTTTACAAAGTCCTAATCGCCCGAACCCGTCTTTCCGAGCCGGACAAGACCAAAGGGCGAAAAGTAGTTCCGGTGGAAGGCACAGAACAGGAAATGGTTTTTGATCTGGTGGTGAGGGCCTGGGGAGAAGAGCCTTCCACGAACTTCACCCAGTTTGGAGAAATTGAAGCCCAACTGGCCACCAACCCTAAGGGGATGCTCAAGGTGTCGCCCTCTGGGAGCACTAACATTTCCGGGGTATGGGCCGGGGGAGATTTTGTTACCGGGCCCAAAACGGTGATTCAGGCGGTGGCCTCTGCTAGAAGGGCGGCAGAAGATATCCATCGCTATTTAACGGGAGAAAAGGCCAAAAAGAGCACCGTGAGCGTAAAGTTTGACTTTAATCGCGGCCGCCGTATGGAAGAAATAGATGTGGATTTTTACGCCGATTTTCCCTCTCTTCCCAGAGAAAAACCCCCGGAAATACCGCTTGACTCTCGTAAAGACAATTTCAGTGAGGTTTTGGCCACCTTTTCCGAAGAGCAGGCCCGTAAAGAGGCAGAAAGGTGTCTTAAGTGTGGTTGTTTAGGTTTTCATAAATGTAGTTTCCGGGATCTCCTCATCAGGGAAAATGTTGCTGCTACCAAAGGTCGTAAAAGAGCCAAATACAAACTTGAGACCGATCATCTTTTTATAGAGGTAGATTCTAACAAGTGCGTAGGCTGTTATCGCTGCGTGCGAGTCTGCAACTACGGAGGCATTGAGCTCACTATTTTCGATCAAGGAAGCCCTGAAGAGGAGATTCACTTTACTTTTACCGAAGATTGTGTTTCTTGCGGAGCCTGTGTAGATATCTGCCCTACCGGAGCCTTAACCCGCAAAGATTCTACTGTCCCCTTTACCCCCAGAGAAACAAAAGAAGTCCGCACGGTATGTCCTTATTGCGGGACAGGGTGCAATTTGATTGCCCGCACCAAAAACGGGAGCATACTTGAAGTCACCGCGGCGGAAGGGCCCCCCAATTACGGAGATCTATGTGTGAAAGGCCGTTTCGGCTATACCTTTTATCGTCATCCAGAGCGTCTGAAAAAGCCTCTTTTGAGAAGACATCGGGATGAGGCCTTTCGGGAAGTCTCCTGGGATGAGGCCCTTGATTTTGTGGCAGAAAGGCTTAAAGAAATCAAGGCCAAATATGGTCCTCAGGCCATAGGGGTCCTTTGTTCGGCAAGAACTACCAATGAGGATACTTATGTAGCCCAAAAATTTGCCAGGGCGGTAATTGGGACTCACAATGTGGATAACCCGGCCCGGGTCTGACATGCTCCTTCGGTCGCAGGTCTTGCGGCCACCTTCGGTTCGGGAGCAGCTACCGGTCCTTTTGACGAACTGGAACGGGCAGAACTCCTTCTTCTCTGGGGGGCAAATACCACGGAAGCTCATCCGGTCATAGGAGGAAGGATTTTACGGGCCTTAAGGCGCGGGCTTAAGCTGGTAGTAGTTGATCCCCGCAAGACTGAACTGGCGGAGAAGGCCATTCTCTGGCTCCCCCTTAAACCAGGGACCAATGTTCCCCTGGCCAACGGGCTGGCTTACGTAATTCTAAAAGAAGAACTTTATCGCCAGGAATTCATCGAAAAACGGACGGAAAATTTTGAAGCTTATGCGAACTATATCCTTTCAGAATGGCCACTGGAACGGGTAGAACGGATAACCGGCATCAGAAGGGAACACATTGTCCACCTGGCCCATCTTTACGCACGAGCGGAAAAGGCTCTGATTTTTTGGGGCCTGGGGGTTACAGAGCACCGGAGCGGAAGTCAGGGGGCCATGGCCCTTGCCAATTTAGCCCTCCTCTGTGGACACGTGGGCCGGCCTGGCACCGGGGCGATGCCTTTGCGAGGGCAAAACAATGTCCAGGGGGCCTGTGATATGGGGGCCCTTCCCTATACCCTCCCGGGCTACCAGAAACCGGCTGATCCTCTGGTGCGTAAAAAATTTGAGGACATCTGGGGAGTGCCTCTTCCCGAAAAGGCCGGTCTCACAGAGACTATGATGTATAAGGAAGCTCTGGAAGGCCGTTTTAAGGCCCTTTATGTGGTGGGTTATGATGTAGCCATTACGCACGGAAATCTCAAGCGAGTGCATGAGGCCTTAAGCAAACTCGATCTCCTGGTGGTGCAGGATATTTTCTGGCCTAAAACAGCTGATTTTGCCCATGTGGTTTTACCGGCAGCCTGTCTTTTCGAAAAAGATGGCACTACCGATAATGGTGAAAGGAGAGTGCAGCGTATTCGTAAACTTGTTGAACCACCCGGAGAGGCCTGGCCGGACTGGAAAATTATAGCTGAAGTTTCCAGACGTTTGGGATATGACATGGGATATAACTCTTCAGAGGATATTTTCGAAGAAATGCGTCGTATTATGCCCAGTTTTTCCGGTATTACCTACGAACGTCTGGAAAAAGAAAGCCTCTGCTGGCCGGTGCCAGATGAAAAACATCCTGGAACGGAACTTATGTTTAAAGAAAGGTTCTCAAGGGAAAACGGCAAGGGCTTTTTTGCCATCCCCAAATATTGGGGGTCAGAAGACAAACCGGATGCGGACTATCCTTTCCTCCTTATCACGGGAAGGCGACTTCCACACTACAATTGCGGTTCCATGACCAGAAGAGTGGAAGGGCTCTGGGAGTATTTACCTGAAGAGTTGGTGGAAATTAATCCCAAAGATGCACGCAAATTGCGTATCAGAGAAAGAGATCCTGTAAAAATAATTACTCCTCGTGGTGAGGTCTATGCTCGCGCCCATATCACTACCCGGGTGCGGCCGGGGACAATCTTTATGGATTTTCATTTTGAAGATCCGCTGACCAATCTTCTTACCAGTCCGGGAATTGACACTGAAGTTCACACCCCTGAATACAAAATAGCAGCCGTAAAGGTGGTAAAG
>JALSPN010000208.1 GCA_026985945.1 Thermodesulfobacteriales bacterium | reverse complement strand
TTTTTTGCGCAGGCGGGCTGCGAAAAAGCCGTCAAGCCCCTGACGATGGGGGTAGGTGCGGAGGAAACCGCTTTCATCCACAAGTTCGCGGGCCTCTTCCGGAAGGACTTTTTGGGCGTCTTCGACCTCAAAATCCGGGTTTTCCTTCAAAAAGCGCCCTATTACCTCTTCGTTTTCCTCAGGCTCAAGACTACAGGTGGCATAGACGAGAACGCCTCCACTCTTCAAAAGAGGGGCAAGGCTTTTCAAGAGACTCAGCTGCTTTTCTGGCACGCGGACCAGATCTTCCGGATTGCGGGCCCATTTGATGTCAGGATGCCTTCTGATTACCCCTGTGCCGGTGCAGGGGGCATCTATCAGAATGTAGTCAAAGAATTTGCCCCCCAGAAGTTCGATAGCCCGGGTGGCATCCCCGGTGATGATTTCGATGTTGGTCACTCCCAGTCTTTTAGCGTTTTCTTCCAGTCGTTTAAGGCGCCAGGAGAGGACATCCATAGCATAAATACGGCCGGTGTTGCGCAGGAGCTGGGCAAGGTGGGTGGTTTTGCCGCCTACTCCGGCGCAGGCGTCAAGCACCCGGGCCCCGGGTCTTGGCGCCACCAGATAACTTACGAGCTGGCTGGCTTCGTCCTGCACCAGGAGCCAGCCCACCTTAAAGGCCCGAAGCTCGGTTATTCTTCCGCGAAAACCGGAAAGGACAATTCCATCAGGGCTGTAACGGCAGGCCGTGGCCTCAGGTATCTCCGCCTTAAGGTATAAGAGGAGCTGGTCTCTGGTAACCCGAAGCGTGTTGGCCCTTACCACCAGCGGGGGCCTTTCGTTTCCGGCCCTGAGAAGGGCCTCGGTCTCTTCCTCCCCGAAGCGGCCAAGCCACCTCTCCACCAGCCAGCGAGGATACGAATAACGCCCTGCCAGATAGGCCACCGGGTCCATCTCTTTGGGTGGAAGCTCTATTTCGTCTTTGCGGCGGGCAAGCTCTCGCAGGATGGCGTTTACAAAATTTACAATCCACTGCCCCCGGCGGCGTTTTAAGATTTTTACCGTCTCCGCCACCGCGGCCTGCACGGGAATGCGGGTGTAGAGGATCTGGTAGGCTCCAAGACGCAGGGCGTTTCGAACTTCAGGGTCCATTTTTTCAAGGGGTTTTTTGCTAACCCGTGAAAGGAGATAATCGAGGTAAGAAAGGTGCCTGACCACCCCATTTATGAGCTCCGCCACCAGCCCCTGATCCCGCGCATCCGGAAGCACACTTTTGTCAAGGACCTCGGTTAGCACTTCATCAAGCAGGGGCTTTTTGGTCTCCCAGCGAATAAGCACCTTAAGGGCCATGGCGCGGGGATTTTTCCGCGGAAGCCTGGGCATCTTTCCTCCTTGGCGCAAGGATCTTTTCGGGTTAGGTTAATGCCCATGTCTTCGGTGGCAAGGGTAGATTACCGGGTTATTTACGGAGATACCGACTGCGGAGGAGTGGTCTATTACGGGCAATATCTTCGCCTTTTTGAGATCGGGCGCACGGAGCTTTTGAGACAAAACGGCCTTACCTACCGGGAAATTGAGGAAAAAGAAGGCCTTATTTTGCCGGTGGCCGAGGCCCATATTCGATACCGGCGTCCTGCCCGCTACGACGATCTTCTTCTGATTGAGACCCGGGTGACTGAACTTCATCCTTACAAGATAACCTTCAACTACCGTATTTACCGCGAAAAAGAACTTATTGCCGAAGGCTATACCGTCCACGCTCCGGTGAATCGACAAGGTCGGCTGGTCAAATTTCCGGAAGCCATCTGGGAACATCTGAAAAGCCTTTACGTTAAGCCCGCTTCTGAGAATCAGTAAATGAATGAATCTTCATTTTTTGGCCTTGTTCGGTTGACACCCTTTTGAGGGATGTTAATATGCAAGACACAACTACAAAATGGAGGGAGGGAGTTTTCTTGGCCGGTGTAATCGTTAGGGAAGATGAGCCGTTTGAGCAGGCGCTGAAGCGTTTCAAGAAGGCCTGTGAGAAAGCGGGAATCCTTTCGGAGATCAAGAAGCGAGAGTATTACGAGAAGCCCAGTGTCCGCCGTAAGAAGAAGCTTATGGCAGCCCGCAAAAGGCTCCTTAAACGCTTAAAGCGCATGAAGCAACGTGAATACTAAGTTTGAGAAATTTAAGGCCCGGTATTTTCTGGGCCTTCTTTTTGCCTTCTAGGGCATGAGATCTTTTAACCTCGAAAAACTCGAATTTCCTACCTTAAAGACCTATTTGATAAAAGAAGCTCGCACCCCTTTGGGGCGGCGTTATCTTGAAGAGTTAAGCCCCTTTAATTCCCTTCCTGCCCTCCTTGAAGAGGGCGCTCGGGTGCGGGAGATGATGCGTCTTCTGGCAGAAAAAGGCCGTCTCCCCTTCCCTGAACTCGCTCCCCTTTCCCCTGCGGTAAAAAGGGCCCTTCGGGGAGGGGTGCTTTCGGTTGCCGAAGCCCTTACTGTCAGGCGCTATCTTTATGTTTCGCGCGAAGTGGTCTCTTTTTTCCGAAGTTTTAAAGGTCTTGAGGCCTTAGCTCCCCTTATCAGAAATTTTCCTTCGCTATCTCCTTTAAGAAGACGGATAGATGAAATTTTAGACGAAGAGGGTGTAAGGCCAGAGGCTTCCCCCTATCTCCTCGATTTGAAGAAAGCCCAGGAGCGGGTTGAGAATCGTTTGCGAAAGAGGCTTGAGGAGTTGTTACGCCGCTATGCCAAGGAAGGGGTCCTTCAGGAAGAGCTGCTTACCAGGCGCCATGAGCGTTATGTCTTTCCGATAAAGGCTGAAGCCAGGGGGAAGGTCCCCGGGATTCTTCATGATGTTTCTGCAAGCGGGGCCACGGTCTTTATCGAGCCGCTTGAAATTGTTCAGCTCGAAAACGAGCTTGAAAGGCTCCGGCACGAAGAGGAAAGGGAAGTCGAAAGGCTTCTCAGGGAACTTTCGGAAGAAGTGGCCCGCTTTTCAGAAGAGCTCCTTTTGCTGGAAGAGCTTTTGGCCACCGTCGATCTCCTTCAGGCCAAGGCTGTGCTTGGGGAGAGGCTTAAAGGGCATATCCCGCGTTATAAGGCTTCAGGGGCCATCAAACTCAAAGAGGCTGCCCATCCCTTGCTCCTTCTAGCGGGGCGTCCGGTAGTGCGAAACGACTTTCTGCTTCCTGAAGAGAAGCCCGTGGTGATTATAAGCGGCCCCAATATGGGGGGGAAAACGGTGGCTTTGAAGACCCTGGGGCTCCTTCTGGTGATGGCCCAGTGTGGGCTTCCTATCCCGGCAGCCTCTGAGAGCGAGGTCCCGCTTCTCAAGTCCATTTTTGTGGATCTTGGAGACGAGCAGGATCTCTCCTTAAACGAGAGCAGCTTTTCGGCCCACGTGAAGAATCTCAAAAAGGCCCTTGAGGAAGCAGGGCCCGGGCGCCTTTTTCTGCTGGATGAAATAGGCCGGGGGACCGCCCCTGAGGAAGGAGCGGCCCTTGCCATGGCGGTCCTTGAAAAACTTTATGAAAAAGGGGCACGAGTCCTTGCCACCACCCATTACGAAGCGCTTAAGGCCTTCTCCTTTACCAGGGAATGGATCCTGCCGCTTGCAGTCTCTTTTGACGAGAAGACCGGAAGCCCTACTTACAAGCTCCTTTACGGGGTAGCAGGGCTTTCTCTGGGGCTTAGTCTGGCCGCAAGGCTTGGGCTTCCAGAGGAGGTTATTTCTCGCGCCCGGCAGTATCTGGGCCAGGGAGAGGAAGCTTTTAAGGAAGTGATTGCGGGCTTAAAGAGGCTTTCAGAAGAACTTGAGGCCGAAAAAATATCCCTTTTGAAAGAGAAGGCCCGACTTGAAGAGGAAAGAAAGCGGCTTAAGGCTCGCGAAGAGGAGCTCAAAAGGCGTTTTGAGGCCCGAGAGGAGGCGCTTTCTCGTCGCCTGGAAGAAAAGCTTAAGGAGCTTGATGCCGATTTTGGGGCCTTCCTTGAAGAACTGAGGGCCCAAAAGGCGGGCGAGAAGAAGGCCCGGCTCGCCTTTGACGAATTTCTAAAAGAAAAAGTCCTGGAAGTCCCGGCCCCTAAGGGGGCCTTGCCGGTTGAGGTGGGGGCCCGGGTAAGACTTAAGGGTTTGGGGCAGGAAGGGCGGGTGCTGCGCCTTAAGGGCCAGGTGGCGGAAGTCCAGCTCGGGCCTTTCCGGGTAGAAGTAGGGGTCAAGGATCTTATAGTTTTGCCGGAGGAGAGTCCGCGGCCTTCTTACACCAGCCTGCGGGTGGATGCGGAAAGGGAAGTCCCGGAGAAGCTTAATGTAATCGGGCTTACCGTAGAGGATGCCCTCTCCGAACTTGAGAAAGTGCTTGACAGGGCCTTTCTTGCCGGTAGATCAAGGCTTGTAATTGTCCACGGGCTGGGCAAGGGGCGTCTTTTGCGGGCGATCAGGAATTTTCTGGAATCACACACCCAGGTGGCCACGGTGAGGCCGGGGAGCCCTTTTGAAGGGGGCGAAGCAGTCACCATCGTAGAACTGGCAAACAAAGGGGAGGGGTGTGGGGCTTAAAGAGGTTGCCCGGCAAATAAAAGAAGTGGCAAATATTGTAGATGTCATCGGGGAGCATATCTCTTTGAGGCGCAGCGGGCGCAATTATCTCGGGCTCTGTCCCTTCCATGCCGACAAAAAGCCTTCCTTTACCGTGAATGAAGAGCGGCAGATCTTTCACTGTTTTGGCTGTGGGGCCGGAGGGGATGTCATTGCTTTTTACATGAAGTTTCACAATCTTGATTTTGTAGAGGCGGTAAGGGAGCTTGCCCGCCGTTTTGATATCCCCCTGGAACTTTCGGCCGGAAAGGAAGAAACTTCCGGTAAAAGAGAGGCCCTTTTTGAGCTTAACGAAAAGGCCAGGCGCTTTTTTGAGCACCTCCTCTGGGCTTCTAAATCCGGAGAGGTGGCTCGCAACTATTTGAAAACCCGGGGGCTTTCTGAAAAGACGGCCCGTCTTTTCGCCCTTGGTTATGCTCCTTCTTCTTACGATAGCCTAGTATCCCATCTGCGTCTTTCCAGGTTTGATTTGGCGCTGGCTGAAGAAGCCGGTCTTCTGGTGCGGCGTGAAGACGGGACTTTTTTTGACCGCTTCCGGAACCGACTCATCTTCCCCATTTTTGATGCTGCAAGAAGGGTGGCAGGCTTCGGGGGGCGGATCCTGGAGGAGGGAGATCCCAAATATTTAAACACCCCGGAGACCCCGGTTTATCACAAAAGTTCCATACTTTATGGTCTCTCCCACACTCGGGCTGCTATCAAAGAGGACGGCTTTGGTTTTGTGGTGGAGGGCTATCTTGACCTCCTCTCCCTTTACGAGGCCGGGGTAAAGGAGGCTGTGGCTACTTTAGGTACGGCCCTCACCCCTCAGCATGTCCGGTTACTCCGGGGTCTGCAGGCGGAGTGGTTTCTGGTTTTTGATGCGGATGAAGCCGGTTTTAAGGCCGCTTTAAGAGCCGCCCCTATATTTTTCAACGCCGGCCTCTTTCCGAAGGTCATCCTCCTTCCAGAGGGCCATGATCCGGATAGCTTTGTAAGGCACTACGGGGCCAGGGCTTTTTATGATTTGCGAGAGGGGGCAGAAGAGGTCTTTGATTTCATGATCCGTTATCTTTCAGCCCGGTTCCCGGCGGGACTTGAAGGGCGTCTGGCCCTTTTCAAGGAGCTTCAGCCAGCCCTTGAAGCGATAAAAGACCCGGTCCTGCGGGAGATGAAAATTTCCCAAGTGGCAGAACGCCTTAAGGTTTCGGAGTCAGCCCTGCGCAAAAGCCTTAAGACCTCCCCTGAAAGAGTGGGGTCCTCACCCGCTTTTTCTTATTCCGAACGAAGCCTGGTGGAATTCGTGATCCATTTTCCACAATATTTTCTGGAGCTCTGGGAGGCGGGGCTTCCGGAGGTCCTGAAAGACAAAAGGCTCCTTGCTCTTCTCAAGGCCCTTAAAAATTCAAAATTTTCAGCCGCCTCTCCTTCAGACCTCACTCTTGAAGACCTTGAGCTTCAGTCCCTTTGGAGTGAAATTCTTCTCACACCTCCGCCCTTTAAGGATTATCCCCCGGAGAGGGTAGCAGTAGAAATCAAAAGCTGGCTCTTACGGCGAAGGGCCAAGACACGACTTGAAAGCCTTCTTAAGGCTATCAAGGAAGCCGAGGCCTCTGGCAGAGAAGAAGAGGCCCTGCGGCTTCTTGAAGAATATCAACAGCTTCGTTTGCAGGTTTAAAAAATCAATAAAGGGAGGGGTTTATGGGAGACCTCACCAAAGAACTGGCCGGCCTTGGGGGTTTTGAGGAGGGGCGTCGGGTAAAAAGTCTTTCTATTATCAGACCTCTGGCTACCCAGCTTGAAGAAGTGGCGGACCTGGTGGAGAATCTGGACGTTAAAGTCGCACCAGAAGATAGTCCCTCTGAGGATCTCTCCGAGGAGGTCATTGAGGAGATCTCACGCTCTGATCCCGTAAAGATCTATCTCAAAGAGATGGGGCAGGCACGCCTTCTTTCCCGTGAGGAAGAAGTAGAGGTAGCCAGGGTGATTGAGGAGGGAGAGCACCAGGCCCTGCGGGCGGCCATCAAGGCTCGGGGTACGGTGGAAGAAATTTTAAGTGTGTGTGAGGAATTTTTTGCCGGCCGGATAAAGGCCCGTGAGATCGTGCGGGATCTTGACGATTGTTTTACCGACGAAGAAGAGGCCATTGAGGAGAGGAATCAGGGTCTTAAGGGTCTTTTGCTTGAAATCAGAAGCCTTGCGCGAGAACTTCTGGCCCTGGAGAGGGAAGTCCAGAAGCTTGAGGAAAAAAAGGCCCGTTTACGGCTGCGTCAGAGGATGAATAAGCTCCGGGAGGAGATTCTTTCCCGTCTCCTGCAGGTACGTCTTGACAAGCGTTGTCTGGAGCGTCTTACGGCACCCGTCCTCAAGGCCTTCGAGGAGATTCGTAAGGCTTATCAGGAGATTGAAGCCTGTAGCAGAGACTCCGGACATTCTCTCCCCCGTCTTACAGCCTATTTCTCCCGCACCAATGGTCATTTTTCCGAAATAGAAAAGGCGGCGGAGAAACTCGGCCTGAGTATCGATCAATTTTTAAATCTCAGGGCCCGCTACCTTCTGGCCAAAAAGGCCTTGAGAGAAGCGGAAGAGAAGGCGGGCATTCCGGCAAAGAAGCTTGAAAGTGTGGCCAAAGACGTGGAGATAGGGCTTTTTAGGGCCCGACGGGCCAAAGAGGAACTCGTGAAGGCCAATTTGAGGCTGGTGGTCTCCATTGCCAAAAAATATACCGGCCGGGGCCTTCAGTTTCTTGACCTCATTCAGGAAGGCAATATTGGTCTCATGAAGGCCGTTGAAAAATTTGATTACCGGCGAGGATATAAGTTCAGCACCTACGCTACCTGGTGGATCCGCCAGGCTATCACCCGAGCCATAGCGGATCAGGCCCGCACCATCCGGATCCCGGTTCACATGATTGAGACCATCAATAAGCTGGTGAGAGTTTCTCTTCAGATTTACCAGGAGACCGGGCAGGAACCCACTCCGGAGGAGATTGCAGCCCGGATGGATCTTCCGGTGGAGAAGGTGCGAAAGATCTTAAAGATCGCTAAAGAGCCCATTTCTCTTGAAACTCCGGTGGGTGAGGATGAAGATTCTCATCTGGGAGATTTCATTGAAGATCCGAGAGTTCCGGCCCCGGATCAGGTGGCAGTTTCTCTCAGTCTGGTAGAACAGACCCGCCGGGTGCTTGCTACCCTTACACCTCGCGAAGAAAAAGTCTTGCGCATGCGATTTGGGATTGGAGAGCGAGGAGAGCACACCCTGGAAGAGGTAGGACGGGAGTTCAAAGTTACCCGAGAACGCATTCGCCAGATAGAAGCCAAGGCCCTGCGGAAGCTGCGTCATCCCAGCCGAAGCCGAAAACTCCGCTGTTTTATAAAATAGTTACGCCTTTGAAAAGGCGGGTTTTTTCCCGCCTTTTCTTTTTGGACAAAATTCTACTTACTTGGTAGAGAAAGGAGTATTATAGATGAAATTTTGGGTTTATTTTCTTTACTTTTGGTTCTTCGCTTTTCCTGTCTGGGCCAATGGGGGCGAAAAAATTGATTTTAGTCTTTTGAGCGGGTTGTCACTCTTGATACTTCTTTTTGCCACGGCAGGGGCAGGTTTTGCCATGTTAAGGGGTAAAGTTAGCCGCCAAAAACACCATTTGTTAGCTTACATTACCCTTTTTTTGGCCCTTATTCATGGAATATACAACCTGTTTTTTCATTAACTTGTACCAAAAACGAAGATTCATCGATCGTTATAAGTGTTGACAAAAGAGTGTGTGAGGCTACATTTTTAAAATGCCGATAAAAAGAAAGAACGTGGGCCCATAGCTCAGCTGGTTAGAGCCACCGGCTCATAACCGGTAGGTCCCTGGTTCGAGTCCAGGTGGGCCCACCAATTAAGGTGTAAGCACAGGCTTGCACCTTTTATTTTTGCCTAAAAATGACGGTTACCGTAACCGATATTATTGATGCTCTTGAAAACTGGGCCCCTTCTTCACTGGCTGAAAGCTGGGATAACGTTGGTCTTCAGGTAGGTTCTCCTCAAAAAGAGGTCAAACGCCTGGCGCTTTGCCTGGATCTTACCAGAGAAACTCTGGATCAGGCCCTCTCTTTTAAAGCCGATTGTATCGTTACCCACCATCCGCTGTTTTTTAAGCCTTTAAAAGCTCTTTCCTTTGATTCCTGGCAGGCCCTGCTGGCTACAGAATTGATCAGGCACGAGATTGCACTGGTAGCGGCCCATACCAACCTTGATGCTGCTTTTTCAGGGGTGAGTGAAGTTCTGGCCCGTGAGCTGCACCTTCAAATAGAAAAGGCCCTTTTACCTTCAGCAGGGGTCGATCTCTTTCGTATTTCAGTCTATGTGCCCAAGGGTTACGAAGAAAAAATCCGAAAAATACTTCTCGAAAGCGAAGCGGCGGTGCGAGGGGCTTACCGGGCCTGTAGTTTTGTAGTGGAAGGACAGGGAAGTTTTTATCCCTCTTCTCAAGCAAAGCCTTTTACTGGTGAACCGGAAAGATTAAATCTCGTAGCAGAAACCAAGCTTGAGTTTCTGGCCCCGGCCTTTGCCCTTTCCAAACTTTTGGCTACTATCAAAGAGGTTCATCCTTATGAGGAGCCGGCGATTGACATTATTCCCCTCAAGGGGAGAGATACCCGTTTGGGCCTGGGGCGGGTGGGGGAGCTTCCCCTCCCTTATACCCTTCTTGACCTGGCCAAAAAAGTGGGCGAAATCCTAAAGACCCAGGAGGTCTTCCTGGTGGGAGAGGCTCAGAAGCTGGTGAAAAGAGTAGCCCTCTGTGCTGGTTCAGGAGGGGATCTTTTGAAAGAGGCTTTGAAAGCCCGTGCCGAGGTCTTTATTACGGCGGAAATCAAATATCACCAGGCCCAGGAGGCGAAGGCCCGGGGCCTGGCCCTGATAAGTGTAGGGCATTTCGAATCTGAAAGGATCATCGTCCTCGAGATGGCCCGATACTTTGAAAATTGGGCAAAAAAGAGAGGTTGTGATCTTCAGATTAGTGTCTTAGAGGAAAGGTCGCCCTTTCAGAGGGTATTTTAGAGAGGAGGTCAAGAGTGCGGGAGGAAATGATAAATCTTATCAAATTGCAGGAGATAGATCTCAAGATCCTGGCTATAGATAAGGCCAAGGAGGAGTTTCCAGAGTCTTTGAAAAAAGCAGAGGAAGCCCTGACCCAAAAGAAGGAAGAATATCAGGCCCTTGAGAACGAGATCGAAGAGATCCAGTTTAAGAGACGTAAATTTGAAGAGGAGCTCGAGCAGGAATACCAGCGTCTTAAGAAGAGTCAGACCCGGCTAATGGAAGTAAAAGCCCAGCGTGAATATCAGGCCCTTTTAAAGGAGATCGAAGAGATCAAGAAGGCCAATAAACAGCGGGAAGAAGAGCTTCTCCAAATGATGGAGCGGATTGAGGCCCTTCAGAAAGATAAAGAAAAACTCGCTCAAGAGATCCAGGAACTGGAGAAAAAAGTGGCAGAGGAAAGGGCCAAATACGAGGCCAGACGAGCTGAACTTGATAAAGAGCGGGAAAGTATCTGGCAGGAGCGGGAAGAAATAGCGGCCAAAATTCCAGCCAATCTTCTCAAGAGATACGAATTTGTAAAAAGTCGTCGCAATGGGGTGGCCGTAGTGCCCGTTAACAATGCCGTTTGTGATGGCTGTCACATGAATATTCCCCCGCAGCTTTACAACGAACTCCAGCGGGACGACAAGGTTTACGAGTGTCCCATCTGTCAGCGCATCATCTTTTTTAAAAAGGCCTACGCCGAACTTTTGCCTCCTGAAGAGGCGGATTCTTCGGATAATTCTTCCTAGAAATTTTTTCTCGGGAGCATTAAATTTTTGCAAGGAGGTCGGTCGGCGGTCGCCGGAGGCTTGGGGCCTTCGGAGGAAAGTCCGAGCTCCGCAGGGCAGGGCGCCGGGTAACGCCCGGAGGGGGTAACCTCTGGAAAGTGCCACAGAAAACAGACCGCCTCGGGTTTGACACCCGGGGTAAGGGTGAAAAGGTGGGGTAAGAGCCCACCGCCTCTCCTGGCAACAGGAGAGGGCACGGTAAACCCCGCCCGGAGAAAGGCCATGTAGGGGAGCGCTTGAGGGTGGCCCGCCCGAAGCTCCCGGGTAGGCCGCTAGAGCGGTTGGGTAACCAACCGCCTAGAGGAATGACCGCCACCCCGAAAGGGGGACAGAACTCGGCTTATGACCGGCCTCCTCCTTTTTCTGCCCTGGCAAAGTCTCAAAGAGTATTCCCGGACGCCACTCCTTTCTTTTCCGCGAAGAGAGATCCCAGGGGGAGCAGTTTTCAAAGGGGAAATCGGGATTCTTACAGCCACAAATATGTATCTTTAAGCCCAATTCTTCAGCAATCTGGCGGAAAATCCGGTAGCCTTTTTCGCGCCAATCCCGCCGGGCGAGTTTGGTGGTGGCAGAAGTGATCACCCGGCTCCAGGGCATACCCTGGTAAGCCTTCATGATGGAAAGAAATGTCTTTGGGGGTAATTCTTTTTGTAGCTGCCGGATTACCCCGGGCCTTAAAACCAGATAACTTACGGAGACTTCTTCTACACCGGCGGTCTTTACCTGCCGCAAAAGCTTGAAGACCTCTTCCGGCCTGTCCGTTATTCCGGGAATGACCGGATCTATCCTCACCGCGGGTTTAAGGCCGAGCAGGCTCGCACGTTCCATCTGGCGCAGGCGTAAATAAGGATTGGCAGTGCGGGGTTCAAAGAGCCGGTGATAGGTGAGAGAGAAGCTTACCAGCCCGAAACGGGCCCTCACGGATTCAGAATAGTAAGAGAAAAGTTCCCAGAATTCCTTGCTCAGGCGGCCTTTGGTCAGAAAAGAGACTCCTACCCCCTCTTCAAGTAAGATTTTAAGGCAGGAATAAGTGATCTTTAAAACTTCGGGATGGGGTTGGAAAAGATCGCTGGCGGTGGAAAAGGTAACCACTGCAGGCATCCTCCCCCTTCTTCTGAGCCCTTTTAGCTCTTCTTGCAATTTGGCGGGAAGATTCTCATAAAGTTCAACGCCATAAGAGGGCGTTTCAGGAAAAGTCCTGGCGTAACAATAGGCACATCGGTGAAGGCACCCCCTGGTAACGTTTATAGTCGGAACATCCTTGAGGCAGCCGAAGGCCGGGCTTTTAAGGATTCGGCTCTTACGAAAAACTTTTTTGACAGCTTTCATGCAGGCTCGTTATGCTAAGGCATGTTTTGGAAGGTAACATTTCCTACCTCTAAGGTAACCACCTGGATATTTTTACCCCCCCTGGTGGCCTTTTTACTGGCTTATTTCGGAGCCATGGCAGGAGTTACGGGGGCCTTTCTGCTTCTTCCCTTCCAGATGAGTCTTCTTCATTATACCTCCCCCGGTGTTTCAGCCACCAATTTTTTATACAACCTTTTTGCTATTCCCGGGACTGTATGGCGTTATGCCCGTGAGGGGCGTCTTAATTGGCCCCTGGCGCTCTCAATCTCTCTGGGAAGTATGCCCGGAATTGGGCTCGGTTATTTCGTGCGGGTGAAGTATCTGGCTGATCCGAAAAGTTTCAAACCCTTTGCCGGCTTGGTGTTGCTTTACCTGGCGGTAAGGATCGGAAAGGATCTCAAGCGCGGGGTGAAAAAACCTCCACCCCTTAAGGCCCGCGTAAAAACCCTTTCTTTCTCATGGCTTAAGGCCTCTTTTGAATTCGCCGGTAGGGTCTATTCCTTCTCTCCCTGGAAGGTAGGGCTTCTTTCCTTCGTGGTGGGTATGGCCGGGGGGGCCTACGGTATCGGAGGGGGAGCCATCCTTTCTCCTTATTGTGTGAGTGTCTTAAAGCTTCCGGTACACGCCGTGGCAGGGGCCTCTCTTTTCGGCACCTTCGTCTGTTCGGTGGCCGGGGTAATCTTCTATTCTCTGGGCTGGGCTTCTCATGGTCTTGTCACCAGGCCGGACTTCTGGCTGGGAGCAGCTTTTGGCCTGGGAGGACTTCTGGGAGGTTATCTGGGTGCCCGGACCCAGAAATTCGTCCCGGAAAAACCCATAAAATGGGGGCTTTTCCTGGTCGTGTTGCTGGTTTCCCTGCGTTACATTTCTGCTCTTTTCCAATGAAAAACTAATTTAAAAAATTTTTAGATTAACTCTTCAAGAAATCCCTTTTCCATGTTAAGAAGAAAGAGCCTGTTTTTTTAAGAGCCTGGGAAAAGGCTTTTTTAACGCTTTTTTAGGAGGTGTTTTATGGCGAAGTGGAATCCGGAAAGAAGGCTTTTAGATCACGAGCACACCAAATTCTGGCAACATCGTCTGCAGGACGTAGAAGAACCCAATTTGATGAAAGAGATTTTCCCTTATGATGACGTGCCGCTGGTGGATTTTGACCACAAATATGTAATGCCCATGCCGGCCAAGGAATACTGGATCACTGATACTACTTTTCGCGATGGCCAGCAGGCAAGACCCCCTTATACGGTGGAGCAAATTGTTACCCTTTTTGATTTCCTCCACAAGCTTGGTGGCCCCAACGGGGTAATCCGCCAGGCAGAGTTTTTCCTCTACACCAAAAAAGACAAAGAAGCCGTTGAGAAGTGTCTTGAGAGGGGCTACCAGTTCCCGGAAGTCACGGGCTGGATTCGGGCCAAGGCCGAAGACCTGAAACTTGTTAAGGAAATGGGGCTTCGGGAGACCGGTATCCTTACTTCCTGTTCGGACTATCATATCTTTCTTAAGCTCAAAAAAGATCGTCGCCAGGCCTTAAATGATTACCTGGCCATTGTGAAGGCTGCTCTGGAGCTGGGAGTTGTCCCCCGTTGCCATTTTGAAGATGTTACCAGGGCCGATATCTTCGGTTTCGTGGTCCCCTTTGCCATCGAACTTATGAAATTGCGGGAAGAAAGCGGGATAGATATTAAAATCCGCCTTTGTGACACCCTGGGGGTGGGGGTTCCCTATCCAGGGGCAGCCCTGCCACGCAGTGTGCCCAAGCTGGTGAGAGTCCTTATCGAAGAAGCAGGTGTGCCTGGGGAGCTTCTTGAATGGCACGGCCACAACGATTTTTATAAAGCTGTCATCAATGCCACTACTGCCTGGCTTTACGGCTGTGCCGCGGTAAATTGCACCCTTCTCGGGTATGGGGAACGCACCGGAAATACTCCGCTTGAGGCCATGATCTTTGAATACATTTCTCTCCGGGGGACCCACAACGGCGTTGATACCACCATTATTACGGACATTGCCGATTATTATCGCAAAGAGCTGGGAGATAAAATTCCGGCCAACCAGCCTTTTGTAGGTTCGGAATTTAACGCCACCAAGGCCGGTATCCACATTGATGGCCTGCTAAAAAATGAAGAAATTTACAACCCCTTCAACACCCTTAAGCTTCTTAAGCGCCCCATCGGGATCATCATTACCGATAAAAGTGGAACCGCAGGAATCGCTTACTGGATCAACACCCACTTTGGTCTTGAGGGCGATAAACGGGTTGATAAGCGTCATCCCGGGGTGGCCAAGATTTATAAACAAATCATCAAACAATACGAAGCCGGCCGCATTACCCCCATTTCTAACGAAGAGATGATGCATCTCGTAAGACGCTATATCCCCGAACTTTTTGTCTCAGAACTTGACCGGATGAAGGAGAAGGCCTCCAAACTCCTGGTAGAACTGGTAGAAAATCTCGTCGAACGTCCTGAGATCCGTTCCATGGATCCTGAAAAGATTGTCCCGGTGTTAAGGGAGGTGCTTGAGGAACATCCTTATATTCAGTTCATTTATGTGATTAACCAGGAAGGCAAGCGCATCACACCCTTGGTAACCCATCTGGAAGATAAGGCCCGTTACGAACACCTCCTAAAGGACGAAGATTATTCTGACCGGCCCTGGTTTATCATGCCTTTTAAGACGGGTAAGGTCCACGTTACGGATTTTTATAGCTCCAAGGTTACCGGGGCCCTTTGTCTTACGGTTTCAGCCCCCATTCGGAACGACTACGAAGAAATTGTGGGTATTCTCGGTATGGATATCCGTTTCCAGGATCTCCTGAAGATGGAAGACGAAGAAGAGGAGCAGGATTAAAGAAAGGGGCGCAAGCCCCCCTTTTTTTATTGCGGATAAAATTTGTATTCCCAGGGCAGGAGTTCCTGATCTTCGTTGACAGAGACCTCAAAACCAAATTTTTCTTCGATTTCTTCCAGGAATTCGATTTCTTCTCCGGTGAGGACCTCAGCGAGATGGGGATGGACTTTGATAATCACGGTTTTCCCTTTGACATGGGGGCCCATTTTTTCAAGGCGCCTTAAAATTTCATAGCAAATTGTTCTTCGGCTACGGGTGTAGCCGTCTCCGTGACAGAAGGGACAGGGCTCAAGGAGGACGTCGTAGAGGCTTTCTCTCCGCCTTTCACGGGTCATTTCTATGATTCCAAATTCTGACATGGGGCGCACGTTGGTCTTGGCCCGGTCTCTGGCGAGATATTTTTTGAGGGCTTCGTAAACTTTTTGGCGGCTTTCGGCCTTTTGCATATCAATGAAGTCGATGATGATAAGGCCTCCGATGTTTCGTAGGCGAAGCTGGTAGGCGATTTCCTTGGCGGCTTCAAGGTTGGTCCTGAGGACGGTTTCCTCAAGATCTGCTTCTCCCACGTAACGACCGGTGTTTACATCTATCGCGGTAAAGGCCTCACAGGGTTCAATTACAATAAAGCCTCCGGATTTGAGCCAGACCTTACGGGAAAGCAGGCGCCGGAAATCAATTTCTATGCCGTAAGCCTCAAAAAGGCCTGGAGGACCTTCGTGAAGTTTGATGCAACCCTTGAGATGGGGGGCCAGATAATCCATATAAGAGAGAATTTTTTCATAGACCTGACGGTTATCCACCACCAGAGAGGAGACCTCTTTTACCAGGAGGTCCCTTACGGCCCGCAGGCTGATATCGACCTCTTCGTAAATCAGGGCCGGAGCCGGGACTTTTTCGGCCCTTTTTTTGATGTCTTCCCAGAGAGAAAGAAGAAAATCGATCTCGGCCTTTAATTCTTCTTCCGAAGCCTCACTGGTCACCGTCCGGATAATCCAGCCCGTGCCAGGAGGGCGCAATCTTTCGAGCTTTTCTTTGAGTCTTTGTCTTTCTTCCTCTTCTATGATCTTGCGTGAGACGCCGATATGGCTCATGGTAGGAAGGAAAACGAGATAGCGCCCGGGGAGAGTGATATTGGTAGTAAGGCGAGCTCCTTTGTTACCCACAGGCTCCCTCACCACCTGCACGAGAATTTCCTGCCCTGGTTTCAGGAGATCTTCAATAGAGGAGTGACGTAAATTCTTCTCCGCGATTTCTTCTCCGAAGAGGTCGTCGGCCTCGATCAAACGGGGGCAGATGTCTCCGCCGTAAAGAAAAGCGGTGCGGGAAAGACCAATCTCTACGAAAGCGGCCTTCATCCCCGGAAGGACCCTTACCACCCGCCCTTTATAGATATTTCCCACAAAGCCCCGCTCGCGGGCACGCTCCAGATAGAATTCGGCAAGCTGGCCATTTTCGAGAAGGGCCACACGGGTCTCGTAAGGGGCATAATTGATAAGGAGCTCTGACATCTCTTAAACTACTCCAGTTGCGCGACAAATCTCTTCACGAGATCTATCATTCTTCCTTCCGCCTTCTGGGCATTGGCAATTACTTCCTCCAGCAAAATGGGCTGAAAATTGTCGGGATCGTTCACATTGGCGATCACAGAGATTCCGAGGACCTCAAGTCCGGCGTGTTTGGCTACAATGACCTCCGGCACCGTGGACATTCCCACGGCATCCGCACCTATAAGGCGCAAAAAGCGGGTTTCCGCCGGGGTCTCAAGACTCGGCCCGGAAACAGCCACATAGACCCCTTCCCTCAAATATGGGGGGGAGCCGCTGGCTTCTTTAGCTAGCTGACGGAGCCTCCTGCTGTAGGCTTCTGAAAGATCCGGAAAACGAGGCCCCCATTCTTCTATATTGGGGCCTCTTAAAGGATTTTCCGGAATGAGATTTATATGGTCGGCAATAAGCATAAGATCTCCGGGCTGATAGGAAAGGTTAAGCCCCCCGGCCGCGTTGGAAATAATAAGTATTCTGGCCCCGAGAAGGGCCATCACCCGGATCGGAAAGGTCACTTCCCTGGTAGAATAACCCTCGTAATAGTGAAACCGTCCCTGGAAAGCAGCCACCCTTTTTCCTGCCAATCTTCCGATTACCAATCTTCCCTGATGGCTTTCCACCGTGGAGCGGGGGAAGTGAGGGATTGTTTCGTAAGGGAAGATCTCTTCGATTTCTATTTCTTCGGCTGCTCCTGAAAGGCCTGTTCCCAGGATTATAACAATTTCGGGAGATTTTTTGATCTTGGAGGCCAAAAAATCCCTGGCTTTTTCTACCATTTGCCGATAATCTGATAAAGAAAAGAAGCATTGTTCTTTAGGCATAGTTTTCACCTTGCACAAGGATATTAAATGCCATTATAATTGCTCCAAATTTCAGGGGTATCTGGGGCGTGGCACACCACCTTTCAGCCAACAAAGAAGAAGGGCCACTCAAAAACATTGTGGGCCGCAGTCTTGTCATCCAGCGCATCAAAGATCTCATCCTCCAGGTCGCTGATACGGATCTTAGCGTTGTTATATATGGTGAAAGCGGTGTCGGCAAGGAGGTAGTGGCCCGCACCCTTTATGCCTGTTCTCACCGGGCCAGGGGCCCTTTTGTAAAGGTCAATTGCGCTGCTATCCCCGGGGATCTTCTGGAATCAGAGCTTTTCGGTTACGAACGGGGGGCTTTCACCGGGGCTGACAGACCAAAGCCTGGAAAATTTGAGATTGCTAACGGTGGCGTGATCTTCCTGGATGAAATCGGAGACATGCCGCTTACTTTACAGTCCAAAATGCTTCAGGTCCTTCAGGATCAGGAATTCTGCCGTTTAGGTGGCCATCAGGAGATAAAAGTTGATGTCTGGATTATTTCTGCTACCAACCAGGATCTCGAAAAGGCCGTCGAGGAAGGCAGGTTCCGCCAGGATCTTTATTATCGGTTAGGGGTCATAAAAATTTATGTTCCCCCTCTACGAGAACGCAAAGAAGATATTCCCCTTCTTTGTGATTATTTTGCCCGTCTCTATTCCCGCAAATATAACGTTTCGGATTTTGAAGTTCCCCGGTATCTAGTGGATCTCTTCATGAAGTATCACTGGCCCGGTAACGTGCGGGAACTCGAAAATTACATTAAACGTCTGGTGGTCTTGGGAGATTTTGAAGAGGTAGAAAGAGAAATTTTGAGCTTTTCAAAGGCCTTATTTCCTCCCAAGCCCTCTTACCCTGTCGAAGATGAATTTCTCCGCAAGATAGCTATTGAATTGGCCCGGGCAGAAGAGGGACATCTGGCCCTTAAAGAAGTTAAAAAGCGCGTCGTGGCCCTGGTGGAAAAAAAGATCATTGATATCGTCCTCAAACAGACCGAAGGAAATAAACGCCAGGCAGCCGATATTCTGGGGATTTCTTATAAAGCCCTCCTCTACAAGATCCGAGAATTTGAAGAGATGGAAATTTAAAAATCGGGGTGTGAAATGGCTCTCTTTCTGGTGACCGGTGGAGCGGGTTTTATCGGCTCAAATATCTGTGAATATCTCCTCAAGGAAGGGAAAAGGGTGCGGGTGCTTGATAATTTTGTAAACTCTTCCCGAAAAAATCTGGCCTTCCTGGAAAAAATTCCTGCACCCCGTGGAAGATTGGAATTGATCGAAGGAGATATTCGTGATTTTGAAACCTGCATTGCGGCCTGTAAAGGAGTAGATTTTGTCCTCCACCAGGCGGCACTTGCTTCGGTTCCAGGTTCGGTGGAAGATCCTGCTACCTACCACGAGGTAAATGCCACCGGCACCCTGAATATGTTGCAGGCTGCCAAAGAAGCCGGGGTGAAAAGATTCGTTTATGCCGGCTCTTCTTCTGCCTACGGTGACGAAGGAGAAGATGAACCTCGTCCCAAAACCGAAGATCTCCCACCGCGTCCGCTTTCTCCCTATGCCGTTTCAAAGCTTGCCGGAGAATACTACTGTCAGGTATTTCCTGCCCTTTACGGGCTTGAGACGGTAGTTTTGCGATATTTTAACGTTTTTGGCCCCCGGCAAGATCCCAAATCCCAGTATGCGGCGGTTATTCCCAAATTTATTACGGCCCTTCTTCAGGGAGAAAGACCAACTATTTATGGAGACGGATGGCAGACGCGAGATTTTATCTTTGTGGAGGACGTGGTGCGGGCAAATCTTTTGGCCTGCCTTGCGGGCAAAGAGGCCGTGGGGCAGATAATAAACGTAGCGGGAGGAAGGGCGGTTTCCATAAACGAGCTTTATCAGGTCATTGCTGATCTTCTGGGCTCAGAACTAAAACCTCATTATGTTCCTCCCCGCCCAGGTGATGTAAGACACTCCCTGGCTGATATTTCCAGAGCTCAAAGGCTTTTGGGGCTTCAAAATTTGACCCCTCTTGAAGAGGGGCTAAGAAAGACCATTTCCTGGTATCGTTCTTTTAGCTCTGGGCCTTAGCAAGATTGCGTTTAATGGATTCCTTGAGTTCGGTAAGATCGTAAGACTTTACGATGTAATCGTCCGAGGCCCAGGAGCTTAAATCCTGTTTGAATTCCGGATAGGCTGAACACAGAATAACGGGAAGTCTGGGATTTTTTTCTTTGATAGTCCGCAGGACTTCAAGCCCGTTCATACCGGGCATGTTAATATCAAGGACTACCAGATCAGGGGCTTCTTTTTCCACCAGTTCCAGGGCTTCAGGGCCGCTCATGGCCGAAATAACATCATAGCCCTCCTCTGACAATTCTTCCCGATAGAGGAGGTGGATACTTTCTTCATCATCTACAATAAGTATTTTGGGCTTTTTTTCGGCCATCTTAACCTCCTTCACCAAGTTTAATCTCCCGCAGGAAATGGGCGGCATCTTCCGGAGTGGTGGGGGTGATGTAAAAACCGGTTCCCCATTCGAAGCCGGCAATTTGGGTAAGCTTGGGCAAAAGCTCGAAATGCCAGTGATAATGTTCGAGATACGGTTCCCTAAGGGGAGCTGTATGCAAAACGAAATTATAGGGACAACGCGGGATGGCTGCCTGCAAACGTTTTAAAACTTCGGAGAAGATTTCTGCCAGGGCCTGGAATTGAGCCTCGTCAATAGCGCGAAAATCCGAGTGGTGACGCTTGGGAATAATCCAGGTTTCAAAAGGCTGCCTGGGAGCAAAGGCACAGATGGCCACAAATTCGTGATTTTCACACACCACCCGGGCCCCGGTTTGTAGTTCCTGGCGGATGATGTCACAGAAGATACAGCGCTCTTTGTAATCGTAATAAAGCTTGGTGCCCTTAAGTTCTTGTGAAACCAGAAGGGGCACGATGGGAAGGGCAATGAGCTGGGAATGAGAGTGCTCCAGAGAAGCCCCAGCGGCCCGTCCCTGATTCTTAAAGATGATTACGTAACGGAAGCGAGGGTCTCGAGAAAGGTCCACCATTCGGTCCCGATAGGCCCAAAATACCTGCACCAGCCGATCAAGGGGCATCTCCGGAAGGGTTTCATGATGATTCGGAGTCTCAATAATCACTTCGTGGGCCCCGATCCCGTTCATTTTGTCGTAAATTCCCTCGCCTTCTTTCCAGAGATCACCTTCGATTCTCAGGGCGGGAAATTTGTTGGGCACCACGCGCAAGGTCCAGCCGGGACTGTTGGGCGGGGCCTCAGGGGGGCGGCCATAGGCCAGAACTTCCGGGGGAGTGGTATATTCGTGCCCCGGGCACAAGGGGCAAAACCCCCCTTTCACCTTCTCCTCCGGGACTACAAAATCATGGGGCCTTTTCCCCCTTTCTTTGGCGATGATTACCCATCTGCCCACGATGGGGTCTCTTCTTAACTCCGGCATAGAGCCTCCTTCAGACCTGCCACATCACTTGTTCAAAGTTTTCATCAGGCACCGTAAAAACCAAACAACCACTCCTTGGGATGCGTTCTCTTAAAAGGCCATTTTCCCAGATCTCCACACACAAATATATCTTTTCTCCTACTACAAATCCCAGATTTTCAAAGGGGATAGCAAGTTCAAGAATTTGAGAAAAGGCAATTTTTCCGGCCTGAAGGCCGTAGAGGTTATAGGGCCCCTTTTGTAATTTTAAGGTCTTTTGGATTTCGCGGGCTCTAGGTTTGAAGCTCACATTCACCTGGTGTTTGGCTCCGGACAAAATAACTTTGATGGTGGTTTCCTCTGAGAGATGTTCCAGAATTTCTCTTCGGAAATCAAGTCGAAGGTAAAAATTTTGGAGGTCAAAACCGAAATAAAGGTCCTCAAGGAGGCTCTTGCCCACATACATGGCCTCGCCCAGGACAGTAGGGCTGTATTTACCTGCTCCGGCCCATTCGAAGAAAAAACTCTCCTGGCCATCGATTTCCGGCGTGATAAAAGCGGTGGGAACCTCGAGAGGTTCTATCGGACGCGGGCGTCTGATTGGCAAAGAGAGGTCAGGCAGGGGTTCCTTCCCTAAGGCCTTGAATACCTGACGGAGATGTCCCCGGAAGAGACGGTCAAATTCCTGATCAAAAAGACTTGAGAAGTGTTCCCCAAACCACCAGAACCAGTCGCTTCCTTCAGCTGCCATGAGGGCGGTTCGAGCCTCATCAGGAACCTCTTCAAGGGATGGCAAGAGGCGGCGTGTGCGTCCCAAAAGCTCCCAGGCCCGGTTTTCTTCTTCGTGCCCGATCCAGATATCAAAGTTGGCGTTTATCCAAGAGCCCGTATAAAGGTTGGGGATTTCTTCTTTCGGCGGGAAACGCGAAAGATATTCCCCCACAGTTAGAAGCTCGACTTCCGGATCCCGGCAGGCTTCCTCAAAAAACCGGGAAAGAAATCCCTTTCCGCCATCCTGATAGTATTCCCAGGGGTTTTCTCCGTCCAGGATAAGGGTAAGAAAAGGTTCTTCGAGACCTGATTCCTGGGCCAGTTTTTTGGCGGTCTGGAAAAGGTCTCGCACCGCCTCTTCGGGGCTCAGATGACGATAGACGAAGCCGATGCGGTCGGAAAGTTCATGGTGACGAAAGACCGCCGCTATTCGATGACCTTCATGAGAGAGAAAATAGGGCTTAAGAAGGACTTCAGGGCCTCTTTTTCCGATGGACCGGTAAAGAATCTCTTCGTCTGAGGCCAGCCAGGAAAACCCGGCCCTTGAAGCCAGGGGAATTAGTTCCGGGCAGACCGAACCTTCTGAAGGCCAGAGGCCTCTCAGGGCCTGGCCCATGATCTCTTCGCAAAAATTTCTTCCGGAAAGGAGCTGAAGGAAAGCGTCTTCAGGATAACTAAAACGGGGAGGCAGGGGGGCTTCAGGAAGATTGCGGCGGG
The DNA here is from genome assembly GCA_026985945.1 of Thermodesulfobacteriales bacterium. Lineage (GTDB taxonomy): Bacteria > Desulfobacterota > Thermodesulfobacteria > Thermodesulfobacteriales > Thermodesulfatatoraceae > Thermodesulfatator. The sequence goes on along the minus strand of JALSPN010000208.1, from coordinate 7,095 downwards.
CAAAATCGGTATCGATAAGTAAAGGGAGAATGGGGTGATAGAAGGCCGAAGTGGAAATCTCTATCTGCCCCGCCTCGGAAAGCCTCCGATAAAGAGGGACAATTTTTTTGACGATTTCAAGGTGTAGCTCCAGAAGAGATCTCTTTTCTTCTTCGGTGAAATGACGCCCCTTGGCCTTTAATTCTTTGATGAGAGGTTCGTCCTGATGGGCGAAACCCACCCAGGCCAGATTGAACCAGACCTGAAGGTCGAGAAAGTCCTGAGGCTTAAACTTTTCCCTTACCCGGGAAAGATCAAGTTTTTCTTCCGTGCCCCGGAGGCGTAAGAGTTCATGATAGCGTGGATGGGGAAAGATAAGGGTCTCCCAGTGACAGCTGAAAAAATTACGGAGCAGGAATTCCTGTTCCTCAGGGGAGAGATCCCGGGCCGGTTTTTCAGAAAGGATGAAAAAGAAATCCCGCCCCCCTTCCTCATAGAAACGAAGTTGTTTAAGGAGGCTTGGGACAAGATTAAAATTGCTTCTGGCCTCGGGGTATTTCTCAAGGAGAGAAGGCAGATCAAAATAAGCCTTAACCGCGTGGAGACGGACCCAGGGAAGGGAGAGCCAGCCCTCCTCCCAATCGTAATAGAAGGGCTGGTGCATATGCCAGAGGATGGCCAGGTTAAGTTTTGCCATCAATCTCCACGGAGTTTTTCCAGCCGTTCCTGCTCTCTTTTACAGTGGATGCAGAGGCTGGCTTCTGGTCTGGCCTCAAGCCTTTTTTCGTCAATATCTTCCCCGCAGGCCTCACAAATTCCGTAAGAGCCCTCTTCGATCCGCTTGAGGGCCTGATCAATCTTTTTAATCAATTTGCGTTCTCGGTCCCGTATCCGGAGTTCAAAGCCCCGATCACTCTCAAAGGAGGCCTGATCCGTAGGATCAGGCAGACGTTCAGGGTTATCTACCAGATCTCCTACCGTTTTGAGGGCTTCTTTGATGAGACGCTCTCTTTTTTCCAGGAGTAATTTGCGGAAGTGTTCAAGCTTTTCGGGCTCCATATAACCTCCTACTCAAGGATTATGGTTCCACTTTTCCCACCGGTTTTTTTGACAAGACGAATGTCTGTAATACGAAGTCCTTTGTCTATTCCTTTACACATGTCGTAGATGGTTAGAGCCGCTATGGAAACAGCAGTAAGGGCTTCCATCTCTACGCCGGTCTGGGCCAGAGTTTTGGCCCGTGCTTCGATAAGAAGGGCCTTTTCCTTCTCATCCAGCTCAAAGTGGACTTCCACCTTGGTGAGAGGGAGCGGATGACAGAGAGGGATGAGAGCCGGGGTTTTTTTGGCCGCCATGATCCCGGCTACCCGGGCCACGGCCAAGAGATCTCCTTTGGGAAGATTTTGATCAAGCACCAGCTGAAAGACTTTGGGCCCCAGAAGCACTCGCCCCCTTGCCACAGCTTCCCTGGCCGTGGGCCTTTTTTCGGAAACATCTACCATTACGGCCCGGCCCTTTTGGTCAAGGTGGGTGAAATCCATTAATTTTTGATTCCCTGCCAGATTTTTTTAAAGAAATTTCCCCTTTTTTCCTTCTCGATGGCGGCAAATTCCCGTAAAAGTTCTTCCTGCCTTTTGGTGAGATCCCTGGGGATCTCCACCTTGAAGCGCAGAACAAGATCTCCTCTCTTGCCACCGTTAGGATCAGGGAGCCCCTTCTCTTCCACAGCCAGGGTGTCTCCAGGCTGGATCCCCTTGGGAATTTTCACCTTGATTTCTCCCTCCAGGGTGGGGATTTCAACTTCTCCTCCCAGCATGGCCTCCACCACCGATATCGGCACTTGCAGGTATAGATCTTTACCGCGTCTTTCAAAAATTTCGTGGGGAAGCACATGAACCCGCAGATAAAGATCACCTGGTGGCCCCCCTAAAAGCCCGGCTTCTCCTTCTCCAGAGACTTTTATCACCGCTCCGTCTTCGATACCGGGAGGAATCCGGACTTTTAATTTCTTCTTCTTGAAGACGCGGCCTTTTCCCTGGCAGCGGGAGCAGGGGTCAGAAATAAAAGTCCCCGCTCCGTGGCAGGTGGGACAGGTGGCACTGAGGCGGAAAAAACCTTCCGTGTGGACTACATGGCCCCGCCCTTTACAGGTGGGGCAATACTGGGGCTGTGCTCCAGGGGCCAGCCCACTTCCTCCACAGGCTTCGCAATTCTCATAACGTTCGAGTTCAAGGGTTATCTCCCGCCCGAAATAGACATCCTCAAGGCTTATAGTGACTTCGTAAGAAAGATCAGCTCCCCGGCGAGGCCGTCTCTCAGGCCTTCTCCTGCGGCTGAACCCCCCAAAACCTCCCAAAAATTCCTCAAAAATATCAGAAAAGGCCGAAAAAATGTCCTCTACATCTGTAAAACCGCGGTATCCCTGTTCGTGAAGCCCGGAGTAGCCCTGAGAGTCATAAATGGCCCTCTTCTCCGGATCTGAGAGGACCTCGTAGGCCTCTGAAATTTCCTTAAAACGCTCTTCGGCCTTTTTGTCTCCGGGATGCAGATCCGGGTGGTATTTGCGCGCCAGGCGCCGGTAAGCCTTTTTGATTTCTTCCTGGCTGGCGTGGCGCGGAACCCCTAAAATTTCGTAATAATCCTTCCTGTTCACGACGACTTTTCACCAGAGAGTTTGGCAAGATCCAGAAAATCCCCAAGGGATAGTTCTTCTATTTCCTGGCCAAGCTGGTCAATATTTTCCCAGGTGACCTTTCCAGCCGCTATTTCCCTCAAGGCGCACACTATTTCTTTGTTGTCACATTTTATCAGGGGCTTGGCCCCCTTGCGGAGCTGCTTGATCCGCTGGATGGCGAGATGAATGAGCCGAAAACGGCTCGGTTCGACCCGCAAACAATCTTCTACCGTAACTCGTGCCATGGCTCCCCCCTTTTATTCGATAGCTTCTACGGCCTCAACTTCAGGGACCTCCTTTTTAAGATAGCGCTCAATTCCCATCTTCAAAGTGTAGGTGGACATCGGACAACCCTTACAGGCTCCCTGAAGCCTTACTTTGACGATTCCATCTTCCGTTACCTCTACCAGTTCTACATCTCCTCCATCAGCCTGTAACATGGGGCGCACTTTAGCCAGGGCCTTTTCTACCGCCTCTCGCATGGAAACCTCCCAAAAAGATTTGAAGGCATTTTAATCTTTCTCAAAGCTTGTGCAACCAGGGATGCCATACTAATGTTTAAAACGATCTTAATGTGTGCTAGCGAAAAGCTGGAGGAATATAAATGGAAAAAGAGCTGCCATTATTATCCAAAGAAGATTTAACAAAATTTTTTACACACACAAGTCCTCTTGTAAGACATTGGGCCTGGGAATTTGTTAAAAACTTTAACCCCTTTCCCCCGCAGGAATTGCTCTCCTTTTTCTGGGAAGAAACCGATCCTCTGGTCCTTGGGGGTGCTTTAAACTTTTTCAAGAAAAATTTTTCTTCTCTTTCCCCTGAGGAACAAGAAAAACTTTTCGAAAGATCTTTTGAGCTTCTCAATTCGAAAGAAGGCGATCTTTTGTTTCTAGAAGCTCTAGCTCTTTTGTCCCAAAAAGAAGGCTTTTTTTCATTAATTTCACGTTATGACTGGATAATGGATCGCATACTTCATGAAGAAAAAAATAGTTTCTCCTTACAGAATATTTTGTTGGAATCTTTGACAAGAGAGGTAGATCTTTTAAACGGAAAAGTTGAAGTTTCTTCTGCTTTAAAGGCCTATTATTTAGGAAAATATTTCTGGGAAACGGGAGATTTAAATAGAATAAAAGAAAATATTGGTCTTGTCAAATCAAATTGGAACTCTTTCTTAAAAGGTTTAAGTATAGTCTTCTGGGAAGATGAATACTTTCCAGAAATACTTCCCCTAGACATTCGTTCTATATGGGAGAAAGAACATAAAAACAAAAAGGAACGTCAAATATTAAAAATTTTTATCCAGGAAGAGTTTAAGAAATTAGAAGAAGAAGTTAAAAAAAATTATGGAGAACTCAATTTAAAACGCCACTTAAAAAAAACTCAAAGTCTGGGTTTAATTTTTCGCCTTCTTGAGTTTTTTATTAATTTCTTTCCAAAAAGACCTCAGACAGAAGAACTTGACATTTTAATGCATCTTCTTCTTGTCCTTCTCTGGGGAAAACCTTTATTAGGTATGCCAGAAAATCTCTCTTTCGAAGAAGCTTTGAAACTTTATGCGGATGAAAAACGTCCTATCTTTCCCGAAGATAAACTTTTAAAAGAGCGTCTTCTTTTCTTTTTGAAAGAAAATCCTTCTCTACAAAAAAGGATCGAAAGGAAGTTTCAGGAGATAGTTGATATAGATTCTTATGGTACTGAGAGATTAATAACCCTTATAGACGAGTGTGAAAATAAATTTGTCCCCTTTTTATTAAACATTTTCGAAAATATATTATCAGAAAAAGAAGAAAGTCCTTATATTGAAACTTATTTTGAAAAGAGGACCTATCTTTCAGAAGTGCGCAAAAAGATTTTGGACTTCACGAGCAAATACAAAGCTTATTATCTTTTATTTATTCTTAATACTTTTCCAGCTAAAGACACGGTTTTTTATTTGTCTGAACATTTTGAGGAATTATTAGAAAAGGACATACTCTTTTTACGCGATATAATCGAATATCATCCTGATATATCCTTATGGAATAAAATAAAGGAATATATTCATCCGGAATTGCTACCCTTCAAAAAAATCTTCGTTATTTTTGCCAACATTTTTGAACCTTCTTTCCCGGGCCTAAAAGACCTGGAAGAAAAAGTTTATCAAAATGAAATTCAAAGTCTTAAAAAAGGCCCTTTTTCTTTAGAAAAATTCCAAGATATTTTTATTACTCTTAAGTGTCCTCAATGCAAAAGTTTCTATAGCTTCATTCCTAAAAAAATATTTCTACTAAAGACAAATATAGATCTACCAGAAAAGATAATTTGTCCTAAATGTGGCCTGGAAGATGAATTTATCATTCCTTCTACAGAAATTAAACGGATTCTCTTTTTGGTAGGAGCAAATTCTCTCTTGAAAGAAGAAGATAAAATCCAATTTAATCAGGAAATACTTAAAGTTTCTGAAATAATAATAAAATACAAAGGGAAAATTAAAAATTTTGATTGGTATCGAGATGCTCTTAAATTCTATCGTAAAGTTGTAAAAGAAAATCCATCTGATCCAGAATTAATAAGTGGATATATCCATATACTTCTCTATGGTTTACGCCTTGAAGAAGCAGAAAAGGCATTTCAGTTAATGGAAAAGATTAGCAAAGAAAGTGTAGATTATCTTTTTTTAAAAGGAAATTACTATCGCTTTAAAGAAGAACATCAAAACGCTATTCACTACTACAAAAAAGCCCTAGAAGCAATTTCTCAAGGAAAACCTATTTATAAACTTGAGCCTCAGGATAGACCATCACTTTTAAGATCTCTATATATAGAGATAAAGGAATATGCAAAAAGTAAAGGACTTAAATTTGATCTCAAGGAAGACATGAAATCTTTGCCTCGGAAAAGAAAGGTTGGCCGTAACGATCCTTGCCCCTGCGGAAGTGGTAAGAAATATAAGAAATGCTGTCTTAATAAAGACAGAGAAAGACAGAAAAAAGTGCAGGAATCGGAAACAACAAATGTTGAAAATAGAAGTTTTGATATTTATATAGAATATCTTTTTAAGAAATACGGAAATGAAATTAGAAATATTTTAGAAAAAAACATTACTCCCTTAAAAGAAATTAAAGGCGTTCAAGAAAATATCGAATTTTTACAAAATTTTCTATTGGAATATATTACTTTTTTTGGAAAAACCTCTGAAGATAAAAATTTTTTGCAGGATTTTTTAGATAATAGAGGTTATATACTTTCAGCTAAAGAAAGGGAAATTTTATATTCAGCTCTTAAGGCTTATCCGGGAATTTTTGAAATCCAGGAAACCAATCAAGAAGAAGGAATTTCAATTTGTCAAAATCTTATAACAAAAGATCATCTAAAAATTAAAGACTTTTCTATTGCAAGACAATATTTTCCTGAAGATAATATTTTTATTACAGTTTATCCGTTTAAAGATTATTTCCGTGCCGGAGGCTTTGGTGTAGTTATTCCTCCTTTAAAAAGGAGTCTAATTCTTGAGGAGCTAAGGGCCTTATTTGAATCTTCTGGAGAAAAAGATTTTAGGAGTTTTGCCAGAGAGCACGCCTTTGAAATCTTCTCTAAGGTTCTTAAAATCAGTTATTCTGATCAGGAAATACATATTTTTACCCCGGAAGGAGACGAAGTCCTTTTTGCAAGAGCTCATTATGAACTTCTTTCTTCAGAATTGGAAAAAGATATTGCAGATGCTGGCTTTCAGAAAGGAAATGATCACCAATATCTTCTTCTCGAAAAGGCAGAAGGAAGTTTCTGGAGCATTCCCCAATCTCTGGATTTACCTCCGGGGAGCATTATAATAAAGAGTCTTTACATGGGAGAGTATAAAGAAATCGGAACCATAAAATTCTTACCAGAAAAAAATAGAGTAATCCTTGAAGCTATTTCTCGTCCTCGTCTTAAAAAACTGAGAGAAGCCTTCGAAAGTATAGCTGAAGATAAAGTGCGTTTTCTTGTAGAAGAATTTCTTGATTGGCGTCAAATTAAAAGTAAGGATAAAGCTGAAGAATCAGCTTCTCAATTTTCTCCTGAAGAGGAAAAAGACATTAGATGGCTTGAATATCTGGCCTGGCTGGATACACCGGAACCAGAGCTTGAGGGTAAAACTCCCAGAGAGGCCTGGAAAGATTCCTCTTTAAAAGGTAAAGTGGAAAAGATGCTAAAACGTTTCGAAAAGTTAGAAGATATTTGCAAGAGTGAAGGAAAACCGACTCTGGATATAAAGAAATTACGTTCTTATCTTCCTCAGGAGGTAACAGATGAAAAGTGATGCCGTCAAAAAGGGGCTTGAGCGGGCTCCACATCGTTCTCTTCTTAAAGCGGCAGGGTTTACCAATGAAGAATTGGCCCGCCCTTTGGTGGGAATTGCCAACTCCTTCAATGAGATCATTCCGGGCCATGTCCATCTTCGCCAGATCGTGGAAGCCGTCAAG
>JALSPN010000207.1 GCA_026985945.1 Thermodesulfobacteriales bacterium | reverse complement strand
ATAAAAAGGGTTGCCAATACCAGAGACAAAATAAGGAGGGCGTAGAGGGCTCTTTCCAAATAATCGTAAAATTTAACGAGTTTTCCCTTTTTCCGCCCCGTTTTAGAGGTCATCCCGCTTCAGTTCAGACCTCAGAATCTCTTTCCAGAAGCAACTTAAAGTTAAGATCAAAGGGGCCATTTACAAGACGGACTACCGGACCTTCGGGGAAGAGGTCCAGGAGGTTTACGGCGGCGAAATCCTGCTGGAGACGAAAAAAGTTTTTAAGCCCCGCGCCAAGGGCCCAAAGGAGAAGGGCCCGAATAAGGCCTCCGTGGGTAAAAACCGCTACGGTTCCACCAGGAAATCTCTTGCACATTTCTTCAAGGACAGCGAGTCCCCGTGCCTGAAGCTCTTTTAGGGTTTCGCCCCCAGGCGGAGAAATCTTTTCCGGATTTTCAAGCCTTCTGGTAAATTCTGGAATTTTAAGGAGATCTGAAAAACTCTTCCCACTCCAGCTCCCAAAATCTATCTCTCGCAATTCCCGGCGTAAAAAGAGGGGGATTTTCTTTTCTTCTGCGAGCCAGGAAGCCGGAAGGGCGGCCCGGGTAAGATCGCTGGCATAAACCGCCGTAAAAGGTATTTCTTTAAGACCGGCCACGAGCTTTCTGCTTTGAAAAAGCCCTCTTTCGGAAAGGGGCACATCCTTTTGGCTGTAAAGGACCCCTTGCGGGCCGGCCGTCTCCCCGTGTCGAATGAGAAAGACCCTGACTTTTTCCATAAGGTTTTAAAGGGCTTCTCCAAGAAAGCTTAAGGCTTCCTTTACCTGAGCCCCTTCTTTGATTTCGTCAAGGACTTCTTTGAAGGTTTTATCTCCCACGGGTTCCCGGTAAAGACGGGCCAAAAATTGCCGCACATATCTTTCATACTGGAGAGGAATGGCAAAGTCCGGGGCCTCCCGGTTCGAAAGGAGTTCTTCGGGGATAACAATTTCTTCAGGCGGTGTGCCTTCATTTTCCAGGAAAAAGAGTAAGAGGTCCAGAAAATTGCCGTAGAGGCCTGCCAGATCGATTTCTTCAAGAAGTTGCATTAAAACCGTAGAAAGGGTCAGAAATTCAGGGGGAGCTTCGGCTTCCCGGGTCTGCTGACACTTCTTGAGAGAGAAGAAAGTCCGGCAGACAAAGGCGCGGCGCTCATAAATGCTGCAGAGATTATCTTTGAGAAAAGGACAGGGCTCAAAGACAAAACCTTCATCTGCTGGGGGTTCTTTCCCGCTCATATAAAAAAGGGCCATTTCATTAGGGGTCACTTTGGGGCGCAAACGCTGCTTCCCCTTAAAAGGGGACAACTTTTCAAGGAGGGCCTTTCTTTCCTGCTCTTTTAGAGAATCCAGGAAATATCTCACCTCCGCACTGGTAGCCAGAAGATTGACCGTGCAACAGTCAGAACATCCGGGTTCACAAACAAAAGGATAGCGGGAGGCTTCTTCCTCCAGACACTGATAAAGTCTTTCAAGAAGGGCAAATTTTTTAGGGAGGGCGTAATTTAATTTTACGGGCATAAGGCCTATCATTTTTCCGGCCCTCCTTCCTCTGGGCTTGTTTTTTGGGCCTCGATTTCAGCCAGGCGTTTTTCAAGCTCCCGAATCTTTTTCTGTTTATCATAAAGTTCCTTACGTCTCTTGAGACGCCCCGGGATGGAAAGCAAAAAGACCAGAAGCATCCCTGCCAGCATGGAGATGATGATGAGGACCGCCAGAGAACTCTGAAATTCCCAGAGGAGAAATTTTACCGTCACCGCCACAGCATTTTGGATGGCAAAAATGGCGATGAAAATCCCTAACACCGCTGCCAGAATAAGATAGAGTTCCATGCTCGACTCCTTGTAACAAAATACTTAAAGTTCAAACAAAAGAGACCTGAGGAGATTGTAATAT
>JALSPN010000206.1 GCA_026985945.1 Thermodesulfobacteriales bacterium | reverse complement strand
GTGCTGACACCATCATGGATCTTTCCACCGGGGGCCCTTTAGACGAAATCCGGAAAAAGATCCGCCACAATTGTCCCGTCCCTCTGGGAACGGTTCCCATTTACCAGGCAGCGGTAGAGGCGGTGGAGCACAAGAAAAAGGCCATCGTGGAGATGACGGTGGATGAGATGTTTCGGGCCGTAGAGAAACAGGCCGAAGACGGCGTCGATTTCATGACCATCCACTGCGGTGTAACTCGCACGGTGCTTGAGCGTTTCGATTCCAGCAGGAGAATTCTCGGGGTGGTCTCACGGGGTGGTTCTTTCCTGGTGGAGTGGATGGTTTACAACAATAAAGAAAACCCCTTTTACGAAAATTTTGACGATCTCTTGGCCCTGGCAAAAGAATATGAAATTATCCTTTCTCTGGGAGATGGGATCCGGCCGGGTTGTTTGGCTGATGCCACCGATGGCCCCCAGATTCAGGAGCTGATCATCCTGGGAGAACTTACCTTACGGGCCTGGGAAGCTGGAGTTCAGGTAATGATTGAGGGCCCGGGCCATGTTCCCCTTGATCAGGTAGAGGCCAATGTCAAACTCCAGAAACGTCTTTGCCACGGGGCCCCTTTTTATGTTTTGGGCCCTCTCGTTACAGATATTGCCCCGGGTTACGATCACATCGGCTGTGCTATCGGCGGGGCCATAGCCGCCGCAGCGGGGGCAGACTTTCTCTGCTATGTTACTCCTGCCGAGCATTTGCGGCTTCCCACCGTTGAAGACGTGAGAGAAGGAGTCATTGCCGCCCGTATAGCAGGGCATGCGGCTGATATCGTGAAGGGTGTGCCCGGTGCCTTTGAGAAAGACCTTGCCATGGCCCGTGCCCGGGCCCGGCTTGACTGGGAAGAACAGATTCGGCTTTCCATAGACCCCGAAAAGGCCCGACGCTACCGGCTTGAAGGCGGAGTTTCCAGGGGGCGTGCCTGCACCATGTGTGGGGAGTATTGCGCTATCAAGGTCTATCAAAGGGCCAGGCAGAGAAAATTTTTCGGGGAGCAGGAAGAAAAATAAGGAAATGAGGGAGAGCCGGGCTCTCCCTCATTTTAGGCAAATTTATTGAGAATCCAGGTAATGATCTCACTTTTGAGTTTCATGTTGTCTTCTTCGGTCATATTGGTGAGCCAGCGACGGACCCACTTCTGCAAACGGTTGAAATGGGCCTGGTTAAGCTTTTCTCCATAGACCATCTCAAGGGCCTGGATATACCAGATAAAAATGGCATGTAACGGGATACACTGATACTCGAGAGTTATGGGATAAAGGGCCTCGTAAAAGGCCCGGTTGATGAATTTTTTATCCGGCTCGCTTCCAAACTTTCGTATCACCAGGCGCGAGACGTTTTCGCCCTCTTTTCCTTCCTCCGGGATTTCTTCCTGACGTTCCATGAGAAGACGCATATTTTCATTCAGGATATCCATGCGCTCCCGGTTGAGCTTGATAATCTCTTCCTGAAGAAACCCCAGGGCCAGCGGATTTTCCCGTTCGCGATAATACTTGGCGAGTTTCTGCCTTAAAGCCGATTTTCGAGAACGACCTCCCATCCAAAACACCCCTTTTTCAAATTTTTGGAATAAACTTAAACTTCTGAATACTTTTTGGCAATAAAAAAACCCCTCTCCTGGAGAGAGGGGTTTTTGCGGCGTTCCGAAAGCAAAATAGTTTTTTATTTAAGACCCAGGACATCGTGCATATCATAGACTCCCGGCTCTTTTCCCACCACCCAAAGGGCGGCTTTGATAGCCCCCCTAGCAAAAGTGTCCCGACTTGCCGCCCGGTGGGTAAGCTCCAGTCGTTCTCCGGTGCCTGCAAAAAGGACGGTATGCTCGCCCACGATCTCTCCGGCCCGGATGGTCTGAATACCAATCTCCTTTTTGGGCCTCTCTCCGATGATGCCTTCCCGACAGAAACGAAAGGTAGAATCGTCCCA
>JALSPN010000205.1 GCA_026985945.1 Thermodesulfobacteriales bacterium | reverse complement strand
CTTCCAGGATCTCTTTCTCTGTGGGCATGGAACTCCTCCTTTTGGCTAATTGCAAAACAATCTAAATAAGACAGAGCGTATTCTAACATTAAAGTCCAGAAAGGGTAGCTAAAATTCAGGTTAAATTACCAAATTTACGGTTAATCCTCCCCTACCTACAGGGGCAGGGAGAGGGAGATCCCCTTCGCCACTCCCTAGCACACCCTTTGGGTGAAAAAGTCAAAGTTAGCATTTTCCTTAAAATATAATACCGAAGAGCTCTTCTCTACTCTGCTAACCGGTGGGATTCCCAAAAAGCTATGTAGCACAAAATAAATTTTAGTGTTAAAAATATCAGTCATGCTCGGCGGGACAGTGATAGCGACTGTTTTATTAGTTTGGTCGTTTTTGGCTTTTGCCCTGGAGGTCCCGCCTGGCACGAGGGAGATCCTTTTTTCTGACGGAAAACATAGGCCTCTTTCTCTTCTGCAGGATCTGGATGGAGACGGAATCTTTGAAACCAGGACGGTTTTTAAGGCCGGAAAGGCTTGGCGGCGCCTGACCGATAAAGACCAGGATGGCAAACCCGAAGAAGAGGTCATTCTGGATCCAAAAGGTGCACCTCAGGAGTTGATCCTTGACCGAAACCGGGATGGTAAGCCTGATAAGTGGCAATTTTATCGCGGTGGAAGCCCGTATCTTATCCGGGAAGACAATAATTTTGACGGGCGTCCGGATTTAGAGGCCCGGCTCAAAGGCAAAAAGGTCCTCCTTTTGCGTCGTGATGAAGACGGCGACGGCTGTTTTGAATACGAAGAGCAAAGTCTTGAAGGGGGGCTGAAGCGGGTTTCGATCAAAAAATTTACTTCCGTCAAAAAATGCGAGGGCAGGATCTGGTTGCAGACCTATTACCGGGGGAAATTGCCCCTCAAACGCCTGGGAGATGAGGATCTTGATGGCCACTTTGAAGTGGAAGAGCTCTTCAAAGACGGAAGACGCTGTCTGGTTCTTAAAAAGTCCCCTCAAGGGAAGACCGAGGCCTTCTGGTACAAAGGATCTTCTCTGGCAGAGGGCTTTTTAGATCAGAATGGTGACGGCCTTTTGGAGCGAAAATACGATTATACGCGTAAGAAGTGGTTTTCCCTCCCTCAACCGTTGACTCTGGGAAAACTCCGAAAAAGGTGTGGGCCGTAATGACCTGGTGGTCCTTTTTTGAAAGGGGCGGTTTCGTGATGTGGCCCATCCTCCTGTGTTCTATCCTGGGGGTGGCCATCTTTTTGAACCGCCTTTTCGTCATCTGGCGTCTCAAAAAAGAATGTTCCTCTCTTTTGAAATCGGATCTTAAAAAGATCGGGGAGCTTGAAACGCTCGCTGAGCAGGATGGTTTTCTGGCCCTTCTCACCCGAGAGATCACCTCTCTCCGTTGTAAGGATCGAGATTTGGTCCAATCCGTCCTCGAACATCTCATAGATCAGCAACTTTCCAGGGCTTCCCGTTATCTCGACCATTTGCTAACCCTGGGCTCTGTGGCTCCCCTTTTGGGGCTTCTTGGCACCGTGATCGGCCTTATCAAGGCCTTCATGGTGGTAGAAAAGGCCGGTGGAAAGGTGAATGCTTCCATGCTGGCCGGAGGAATCTGGGAAGCGATGCTTACCACCGCCCTGGGGCTGGGAGTGGCCATCCCTCTCACCATCGGGTATCGCTATCTCGTAAGTCTTATCAGGGATTACGAAGCGACTTTAGAAGAGATAGCAATAGGGATCCTGAAAGTCCTTTCTCAAAGATAAAAATGAGGAAAAAAACTCGTTTTCCTGACAAAGGTTTTGATTTCCCGTTTACTCCCCTCATAGACATCGTCTTTTTGCTCCTTATCTACTTCCTTTTGACAAGCCAGTTTGTGGAGCATGAGGCCCTGAAGGTAAATCTTCCCGAAACTTCTGCGAGAGGCGAAATTGTCCGGGAGGTTATCACGGTAACCATTACCAAGAAAGGCGAATTTTACCTTAACCGCCAGAAAGTTTCCCCTAACGATCTGGCAGCGGAGATCAAAAAGGCCGCTCTTAAGGGGGCTAACCAGCTTCACCTGGAAGCCGATCGGGGGGCAAAGGTCCAGTGGTTGGTCCAGGCCATGGAAGCTGCCAGAGAAGCCGGCCTCAAAAAGATGTTTATAAAGACGGTAAAGACCTTGAGGTAGATTTGAAGCGGGAGCCGTCTTTTGCCTACTTTTTGGCCGGATCCTTTCTGCTACACCTCCTTTTCTTGTTCTTTCTGGGAGTGTGGTGGGATCCTGCAAAGATTTCTCCGATTGAAAGCCCCCTTGAAATGATTTTCGTGGGGGAAGAAGAGGGCCTTCTCCAAAGAGAGGCTCCTCCTGAAGTCCCCTCTCTTCCGCAACCGATCTCCTTTCCTGAAAACTCCCCCCAGATAGAAACTCTCGAGGTCCCCAAAAGGGCCCTCTTCTCAAAATCTTTGCCCACCTTCAGGGTTTCGGAAGTAAAACTCAAAAAAGAGGTCCTCTTCTTCAGGCGAAATTTTCCTTCCCTGCCAGCTTTACCTGCTGAAGGAGAAGAAGGTGGGAAATCCGCCTCTGGTGTTCCCGCAAAAGGGGGTGAAGATTACTTTTCTCTCGTGCGCCGGCTCCTTGAACAGGCCAAGACTTACCCTCTTAAGGCCAGGCTGGCAGGCTACGAGGGAAAAGTGGGGATTTCCTTTACCATCCTTCCCGACGGACGGATAGCGGAAATAAAAATCCTTGCCCCTTCACCTTACGAAGTCTTAAACAGGGCCGCTTGGGAAACCGTCAAGAAGATATCACCCTTACCCCCTCCCCCAGAAAGCCTTTCTCCCCCCTTAAGAATAAGGCTTACCATAACTTACCGTCTGGACTAAAAGCGGCTATTCCGGAGGAAAAACAAAATTACGCAGGATGATAACCCCCTCCGGAAGCTCCTGGGAGGTGAAGTCCCAATCTTTTGGGGGCCGGCGGAGGCGTTTCCAGGCGTAGAGGGAAGTGCCGATGGACTCCGGATGGAACTGGACTCCTTCTACGGGATGTTTTCGGTGTCTCACCCCCATGATTTCCCCTTCTTCATCTCGGGCGGTGACTATTAATTCCGATGGCAGGGAGGCCTCTTCGATGACGAGAGAATGGTAACGCATGGCTTCGAAGGGGGAGGAAAGCCCGTGAAAGACCCCCTGGCCATCGTGTGAAATGCGAGAGGTTTTGCCGTGCATGAGGCGCCGGGCGCGAACGATTTTCCCTCCAAAGGCCGCTCCGATACTCTGATGCCCCAGGCAAACTCCAAGGATGGGGATCTTGCCGGCAAAATACCTGATGGCTTCCACCGAGATGCCTGCCTCTTTCGGGGTGCACGGGCCAGGGGAGATGAGCAGGTGGGTAGGAGAGAGCCTTTCGATGCCTTCGAGATCAATCTCGTCGTTTCGGAAGACCAGGATCTCGCTTCCGGAGGAGAGCTTTTTACACATTATTCCCAGAAGCTGAACCAGGTTGTAGGTAAAGGAATCGTAGTTGTCTATGACCAGGATTTTTACGGCCATCTAAAGCCCCCTCTGCGCCATTTCGATGGCCTTCATCATACCACGGGCCTTGTTGAGTGTTTCCTGATATTCTCGCTCCGGATCAGAATCAGCCACGATACCTGCTCCCGCCTGGAGATAGAGTTTGGTTCCTTTCTGGAAAAGGGTCCTGATGGTGATGCAAAGATCCATGTTGCCAGAGAAGCCGAAGTATCCCACCGCCCCGGCGTAGGGCCCCCGGCGGGCGTGTTCAAGTTCTTCAATAATTTCCATGGCCCTTATTTTGGGTGCCCCCGTGACCGTTCCCGCGGGGAAGGTAGCCTTAAGCACATCGAACATGTCTTTTTCCGGAAGAATCTCTCCTCGCACCCCGGAGACCAGATGCATCACGTGGGAATAGCGTTCGATGACCATGAGTTCGTAAACCTCAACACTTCCGTAGGTGGAGACCCGCCCCACGTCATTGCGCCCCAGATCTACCAGCATGAGGTGTTCGGCCCTTTCTTTGGGATCGTGAAGGAGGTCTTCGGCCAGGGCAAAGTCTTCGGTTTCCGTGCGCCCTCGGGGCCTGGTGCCGGCAATAGGGCGCACCTCAATACGCCCGTCCTCCAGGCGAACCAAAATCTCCGGGGAGGAACCGATGAGGGTTTCGTCCCCCAGGCGCAGGTAGAAAAGATAAGGAGAAGGGTTGATCTTCCGCAGCGCCCGGTAAAGATCAAAGGGGCGCAGGTAATTCTCGCCGGAAAAGCGCTGGGAGAGAACCACTTGGATGACATCTCCGGCCTCTATGTATTTTTTGGCCTGCTTAACCATCTCCAGGAAGCGCTCTTTGCTGATCTCCGGTGTAAGGCGCGTTTCCTGAGAGGCCTCCTGAGAGGAAGGGTAGATAAGGGGCCCCCTCACCCTCCTTACCATGGCCTCAATCTCGGCCAGTGCCCGCTCATAAATGGCCTCCGGCGGAAGCCCCTCTTCCAGCCTGGCATTATAAACCACAAAAAGACTGTGTTTTAGTCGGTCATAAATGAGAAGGATTTCCGGAAACATGAGGTGGATGTCTGAAAAACCGGTGTTCTCGGGAAGGAGGGCGGGAAGCCTTTCCATAAAGCGGACCATGTCGTAAGAGACGAAACCAACCGCCCCCCCAAAAAAGCGGGGAAGTTCTGGAAGGGAGGCCGCCTGAAAACGCTTGATGATCTGACGCAGCTCACCCAAAGGATCGGGGCTTTCAAAACGCCTTTCACCGTGGCGATCAAGAAGGGTTATTTCTTGCCCCCGGCTGCGAAAAATAAGAAAGGGATTGACCCCGATAAAACTAAAACGGGCCCATTTTTCACCCCCCTCAATACTTTCCAGCAAAAAACCGTAATGGCCCACGAAGACCTTGTAAAAAAGAGAGATCGGGGTCTCCATATCTACCAGGACTTCCTGATAGACGGGGATGAGATTGGCCTGCCGGGAAAGTTCCAGGAAGGTCTTTTTGTCCGGATAAGGTTTGGCAATTATCATGAAGCCGCTCTTATCTCGAGAGCGAGTTTCTGTCAAGCACAAGATGGACACCGGCGCAGGGAAAGATTATAGGTTCTCAGAGATATGTTTAATTTGCCCAATTTTATAACCCTTATCCGGCTTCTTTTGATCCCGATGGTTATCATCAACCTCCTCGAAGGAAGGCTGCGGCTGGCCTTGTTTTTCTTTGTTATTGCCGGCCTAAGCGATGCCCTCGACGGCTTCCTGGCCCGGGCCCTTCACCAAAAGACCCTTCTAGGAGCCGTCCTGGACCCCATTGCCGACAAACTCCTCCTAAACTCCGTCTATCTTCTGGGGGCTTATCTTGATCTCCTTCCGGAATGGCTGGCGGTGATTGTCATCAGCAGAGACGTTTTGATCCTCATCGGCTTTGGCCTGCTCCTCTGGCATACCAGGCGTTTGGAGGTAAAGCCTACCCTTCTCAGCAAATTTACTACCGCAAGCCAGATCCTTACGGTGGTGGCCACGCTCTGGGGAAGCCCGGAAAAGGTGCTGGCATTCTGTTTCTACTTTACGGCAGGGATCACGATCATCTCAGGCCTTCATTATCTGTGGCTGGGAGTGAAAATGTTTGAAGGACAAAAGGCTTAACAAATGGCGGGGGTGTAACACCCCCGCACGGGCCTACCTTCCCACTTTTTGCCATCTGCTAATGATGCCGAGGGCAAAAAGCCCCGCCCCTACGAAAAGAAGAGTAGCCGGCTCCGGGGTGTGGGCGACCACCTCTCCGTAATCGTTTCCGCACTCCATGGTCCAGTGGATCTTGACCTCGTGAACGGGTTCCTCAAAAAGGTCAAGCGGGATCCCGACCTCTATAAAATAGCGGGAAAAGCTGTGATCAGGATCATCTTTATAGCTAAGTAAGCCGGCTCCTTCATAAGTGCCATTTTCCATCTGCCAGGGGTTCGAAACGGAATGAGAAGGATAAAGGACATCTGCCCAGCTATTGACCTTGTAAAGCCCTCCAACGGTAAGGCCCCTGGTTTCATTTCCGTCTTCGTAATTTGAAATTACGAAGGCGTAGTCGTAGGAGCCGTCGTTTCCGAGATCAAGGGCGATATCGCCGGCATCATAGTAATCGTTGCCATAACTCCGACCCGCCTGCGGAAACCCCGTAGCAATGGCGATATAGAGATAATCGTCATCAAAGGTGGCAAGTATGGCCTCCACATCATATTTTTGGCCGCCATACCCTGGCTCTACATAGCCTTTGTTCCCTACCTCGTCTTCCTGAAAGACAAAGACTCTTGGAATCCCGGGATCCCAATCATTTCTGTTTTTTTCGAAATTAGAAGTATTAAGGCCCCAGTCGGAAAGACTTCCATCCACCGTGATGGTAAGGGCTTGGGCCGTGAAGGTTAAACTTAAGAGGAAAATCAGGCCTAAGAAAAAAACACGCATTTTTCATTTCCTCCATCAAAATTTTCGTTCTAATTTAAACAATATATATGCCAGAAAATTAACAACGAAAAATAAGGCTTTTCAGGGAGGTTAAAAGAAAAATGGGAAATTTATTTCCCTCTAAAAGGGAAAATTTTTTCCCTACCAGAAAAGTTTGAGACGGGTCTTTTTGAGTTCTTTTAAGGTGACCAGGGGGAGATATTCCCGGAGGTGGAAGCGGGAAGCCAGGTTTTTCACCGTTTCGAGGGCCTTCTTTTGGTCGCTATCATGAACCATGGTATAAAGATTGTAAGGCCAATGAGGGTAACTTTTTCTTTCGTAGCAGTGGGTAATTTTTTTCTCTCTGGGAAAATTTTTTCCCACCTCTTCCAGTTTGTCTTCTGGAACCTTCCAGGCCACCATGATATTTCCTCTGACCCCGGCTTTCGTGTGGCGTACGAGGCCGGCAAATCGCCTGATAAGCCCCGTCTCAAGGCCTTTTTTTATCCACTCAAGGAGCTCCTCTTCTGAAAGCCCTGCCTTCTCTGCGAGGGCGGAAAAGGGCCTCTGGCAGCGAGGGAGATCATCCTGGGTAAGGCGCACCAGGGAGATGGTCAGGAGGTCAGGTAAGGGAAAATCTTTTTTTACTTCCGAAGAAGCGGGGCGATCTTCTTCAAGGGTGTTATTTTCTCCCAGATCGTGCACCACGGCGATGTGAAAGACCCTTTTGATCGGCAAAAGAAGATACTTCTCGGCCCCGGCTTGGGTAAGGAGAGCGGGCACCTTCTCTTCCAAAGATTCCCCCGGGGGGACGGCAATCGTAAACCAGATATTGTAATGATGATTGCGGAGATAATTATGGCTTACTCCCGGGTAGGAATTGATCACTTCCGTGGCTTCAGGAAGCCTCCCTTCAGGGATGGCTGCTGCCACCAGGGTGGTTTTATAACCCAGGGCCTGGGGGTTAAAGATGGCGCTTATCTGGCGCAAAATGCCTTTTTGTTTGAGGCTCTTTAATCTTTCAAGTACTTCTTCCTCGCTAAGAGAAAGTCTTTCGGCCAGGGCCCGGTAAGGTTCAGGCTCAAGCGGAAAGCGACGCTGCACCTCCCCCAGCAATCTTTTATCTCTTTCGTCCATGGCCCATATACTGCCTTGCAGAGCCTCAAAAGTAAAGAGACAGCGTTAAAGTCTTCAACTTTCAAACCCGGGGGCGGTAGCCTATAATGGACCACATGAGGAAAAATCGTGCCCAGAGGATTGGGGCCCTTATCATTATTGCAGTGCTTCTGGTCCTGGTGGTGGGGCTTGTCCTTTTTATCCGCCACCGCCTGCGTTACGCCGTGACCAATGCCGTCTTCGTGGAGACTGATCGGCTGGTCTATCTTTCCTTCCCCCGGGTCAATGGAAGGCTCCTTAAAACCTTAAAAAACGAGGGGGAAAGGGTAAGGGAAGGGGAGCTTGTGGCCCTTCTGGATTCCAGTGCTTATGAGGAGGAACTCAAAGCCGTCCGGGCAGAGCTTTTGGCCCTTAGAAAAAAGAAAGAGGCCCTCAGGATAGAGATCGACCGCCTGGAAAAAGAGATCAGGCTCCGGAAAGAAAAGATAGAAAAGGAACTTCTTCGTCTTAAGGCGCGGCAGAAGGCCTTAAGGGCCAAACAGCAGGTCCTTCTTGCGGAAATCGCCCAGGTTCAACGGGATCAGGCCCGTTACAAACGCCTGGTGGAAAAAGATCTGGCCCCCCGCAGACGTCTTGAGGGCCTTGAGACGGATCTTAAAAAGCTCCGTCACGAAAGAGACACCCTAATTTTTGAAGAGAAGGCCGTCCGTCGGGCTCAGGAGGCCCTCAAAAAAGAACTCCTCCTTACGGAAAACCAGAAAAAACTGGTGTGGGAGAAGAAAAAGGCCCTCAAGGCCCTCAAGGCCCGGGAAAAGGCCCTCAAGGCCCGGGTCTCCACGGCAAACCTTCTTCTTTCCTATTGCAAGCTCCTCTCTCCTCTTTCCGGTTACGTGGCCAAACGCTTTCACGTGGCAGGGGATGTGGTAGGCCCTGGGGAGCCGATTTACGCCCTGGTGGATCCGAAAGATATTT
>JALSPN010000204.1 GCA_026985945.1 Thermodesulfobacteriales bacterium | reverse complement strand
CCGTCAATCCTCAGCCCCTCTTTCAAAAGGCGCTCCCGCAGAAGTTGCTTTTCAAACTCTTCAAAATATTCCCTCACCTCTGCCTCGCGGCCGGCGGCCTCTTCCCCCAGGCTTTCAAGCAGGGCCCTAAAGATGGCCTTGCGCTTCTTATTCCGTTCCACCTTGGAAGGAGTGGTTATGACTTCTTTGAGTCCGGAAAGGGCAAGCTCCTGCACCCTGGCCTTAAGGGCCTCATCGACCGGAGGCTCTTCAAAGGCCATTTTGGGCCGCCCCGCCTTTTCTTTTAATTCCTTCTGAAGGGCCAGAAGTGGCTTCAGGTTTTCGTGGGCAAAGAAAAGGGCCTCTTTGACCGTCTCCTCCGGCACTTCCCTGGCCATTCCCTCAACCATTACAATGGCTTCTTCCGTGCCCACTACCACCAGATTGAGCTGGCTTTCCTTGAGGACCGAGGCGGAAGGGTTGAGGACAAATCCTTCCTCCAAAAGACCAACCCGGACGGCGGCCACCGGACCGGCAAATGGAATATGAGAGACCTCAAGGGCCGCCGAAGCAGCGGTAATAGCCACGATATCCGGATCAACCTCCGGATCCATGGAAAGCACCGTGGCCATCACCTGGGTCTCATAACGCCAGCCCTTGGGGAAAAGGGGCCTTATCGGCCGGTCAATAAGGCGAGCAGTGATGATTTCCTTCTCGCTGCCCTTTCCTACCTCGCGCCGAAAGTAACTGCCGGGAATCCTCCCCGCCGCATAATACATCTCCTGATATTCCACACTTAAGGGCAAAAAGTCTGCCTCTCTGGCCTCATCCGAAGCCACTACCGTTACCAGAACCACCGTATCTCCATAAGTGGCCCATATAGCACCGTGGGCCTGTTTGGCCACCTTTCCGGTCTCAAGACTAAATTTTCGCCCCGCGATTTCCGTCTCCACTCGATACATGCGCTTCACGCTCCTTTAAGCTGAATTTCTCCTTTGAGATCATTTTAAAGGGCCCTCTATGGGGCCCTCTTTTTTACCCTCTCAAACCAAGGGCCTTTACGATATTGCGGTAACGATCAAAATCTGTCCGTTTGAGATAGTTAAGAAGCCTCCTTCTCTGCCCGACCAGCTTTAAGAGCCCCCGCCGGGAATGATGATCCTTTTTGTGGATCTTGAAATGTTCTTCCAGGTGTTTGATGCGGGCAGTAAGAAGAGCTATCTGAACTTCTGGACTGCCCGTATCATTGGGGTGCCTGGCAAACTTCTCAATAATCTCTTTTTTGGCCTCCGCATCAAAAGCCATCGCTGAAACCTCCTTTATATGGAATTTAAGCCCGGAAGGGGCCAGGCCGCCTCCCGCGCGTAAAAACTTTTGAAGAAACTTACTCTAAACGGTCAGGTTTTTCCAGAACTTAATCCTCCGGGAAAACCCGCACCATACGGACGTTTCCCGAAGCATAAAGATCTTCAGGATACTCCAGCACCGCTACCAGTTTTCCATCCGGAGTTACCAATCGTAACCAGGGAACCCGTGGCTTTTGAAGCACCTTCTGAAGGCGTATCATGTTGGCCAAGGAAGAGATGGCCAGCGGACGACCATTACGTATCCGCCAGGCCAGCTCCTCATTGATGACAAGGGCCGGGATAAATTCCAGCGCTCTGGAGGGTGGAATAATATGCTGCTCCACTTTCCCCCTTTTTAGGGTCTTCTCCAGTTCTTCAAGGCTTACGGCTTCGTCAATGGTAAAAGGCCCTTTACGCAATCTTTTGAGCTCCACCAGGGTAGCTCCACAACCGAGCCTTTTCCCCACCTCATGCACCAGGCTGCGAAGATAAGTGCCCTTTCCGCAATAAATCCGGAAACGGACCCGGGGAAGATCAAGCGCAAGGGCTTCAAATTCAATTATTTCGACTTTTTTGGGGGGTTTTTCAACTTTAAGCCCCTCACGGGCATATTTATAAAGAGGCCGGCCATGAAGCTTGGCCGCTGAAAAGGC
>JALSPN010000203.1 GCA_026985945.1 Thermodesulfobacteriales bacterium | reverse complement strand
CTGGGCTCAAGACCTCTTTACCTTACTCTGGATCTTGATGGCCTTGACCCGGCAGAAATCCCGGGGGTGGGGACTCCAGAGCCAGGTGGCCTTTCCTGGTATGAAACCCTTGAGCTTCTCTCTTTTCTGGCCCGGTTCCAGGTAGTGGGGTTTGACGTGGTGGAGTTACTCCCGAGAGATGAAAGGTCGGCCTTTGTGGCAGCCAAACTGGTCTATAAGTTTCTTTCCTATCTTTTCTGCCCCCGGCCTCACGGATCTTTCCAAAACGAAAGGCCTGTGTTTTAAAAGACCCATGCCTCCTCTCATCCAGATCAAAAATCTCTATTTTTCTTATGGAGAACATCTTGTCCTGGAGGACATAAACCTGGAGATCAAAGCCGGAGACTTTCTGGCCATCCTCGGGCCCAATGGCTCGGGCAAATCAACCCTTCTCAAACTCATTTTAGGGCTCCTTCAGCCGGACCAGGGGGAGATCTATCTCTTCGGAAAACCCCTCCCGAAGTTCGATAAATGGTGGCTCCTGGGTTATGTGCCCCAGCGAGCTACGGCCCGGGTGGATCCCGTCTTTCCGGTAACCGTAGAAGAAGTGGTAGGGTTTGGGCTGCTGGCCCGGAAAAGATTTCCCCGTTTTTTAAATTCTCAGGACCGGCAAGCCATAAGAAAGGCCCTCTCTTTAGTAGAAATGGAAAGCTTCCATAGAAGGCGCCTTTGTGAACTTTCTGGCGGCCAGCAACAGAGGGTCTTTATCGCACGGGCCATCGTTTCCGAGCCCCAAGTGCTTCTGCTTGACGAACCCACCACCGGGGTGGACGTGGCAACCCAGGAGAAATTTTATGACCTCCTGGGAGAATTTAATCAAAAAGGGCTTACAATTGTAATTGTGACCCATGATATTGGCATCGTGAACAAACACGTAAAGCAGGTGGCCTGTCTCAATCGGCGCCTGGTATATCACGGCACCCACGAAGAGTTCTGTTCTTCACCGCGTCTTAAGGAATTCGTGGGAGAACACCACCTCGTTATTCACCGACACTGATGCTGTGGGAACTCTGGCAATTTAGTTTTTTTCAAAGGGCCCTGCTGGCCGGCTTTTTCCTGGCGGTTGCCGGGGCCATCCTGGGCCTTTTTCTCATCCTGCGCAAGGATGCCATGCTGGGGCACGGCCTCACCCACATCGCCTTTGCCGGGGTGGCCCTGGCCTTCTTTCTGGATCTCCTGCCCTTCCCGGTGGCCCTTGTGCTGGCTGCCCTGGCGGCCTTTTTGATCCTCAAGGTGCGCGAAAAAGCCGGGCTTTACGGCGATACTGCCGTGGGGATCATCTCAAGCCTTGGGATGGCTCTAGGTATCATTCTGGCTTCTATAGCACGTAATTTTAACGTCAGCCTTCTTTCTTATCTTTTTGGTAACATCCTGGCGGTGAACGATCTCGAGCTTTACGGAGCGGTTTTCCTGGCGCTGGCTGCTCTCCTTGCCCTCGTGCTTTTTTATCACGAACTCCTTTACGTAACCTTTGATGAAGAAAGCGCCCGGGCAAGCGGCCTTCCGGTAGAGCGGCTGGACGCTTTGCTTGCCGTGCTTACGGCTATTACGGTGGTCATCGGGATGAAAATCGTAGGCCTTCTCCTGATTTCAGCCCTCCTGGTCCTTCCGGGAGCAGCAGCCCTCCAGCTTGCAAGAAGTTTCAGGCATTGTGTTATCCTCTCAGCCACTTTTGGGGCCCTGAGTGTGGCAGGAGGGCTCCTGACCGCGGCATTTTTCAACCTGCCAGCTTCCGGAACCATTGTCCTCACTTCAGGGCTGATTTTTCTGCTCGCTTTCGTCTGGAGGCGTTTACGAGTCCCTTAAGGCTGTTTATGCTATGGACTTATGGAAATAGAGCTGGTTGACACGCATGCCCATCTCAATCTCAGCGGTTCTTACAAGAAAGATCTGCCGGAGGTCATCTCGCGAGCCAGAGAAGCCGGGGTCAAGCGAATTATAAAC
>JALSPN010000202.1 GCA_026985945.1 Thermodesulfobacteriales bacterium | reverse complement strand
TGGATTTTACGAGATTATAGGTAAGGCGTTCGTGGCTCCTGATTACCGCTTCACAAAAGCGCATCCGGCGCCGATTTCCTTCCCGGTCAAAATCCAGCACCACCACCATTGCCAGACGGTCAACCCTGGGATTGAGACTACACAGATGGTTGGAGAGCTTTTCCGGAAACATGGGCACTACGGTGCCCGGAAAATATACGCTGGTTCCCCGAGTGTAAGATTCTTTATCAAGGGCGCTCCCTCGCTTTACGTAATGAGCCACATCGGCAATAGCCACGTAAAGCCGCCAGCCTTTCGGGAGCTTGCGCACGTAAATGGCATCGTCAAAATCTTTGGCCGTTTCACCATCGATGGTGACAAAGGGAAGCTTGCGCAGATCCTCTCGCCCTGCAAGATCTTCCTCTCTCACTTCATCAGGAATTTCCTGTAGCTCTTCCCTGACAGCCCGGCTCCAGCGATGGGGAAGGTCGTATTTGTAAATTACGGCCTTAATCTGGGTTTTAAGGTCTTCTGGATCCCCCAGAATCTCTATAATGCGGCCTTCTGGAATCCTTCTGCCGGGGGAAAAATCCGTAATTTCAGCCACCACCATTTCGCCATCTTCAGCACCCCTGGTGGCGTCTGGAGGAATAAAGATCTCGAAAGGAAGGCGGTCGTCTTCGGGGATAACCGTTGAGACCCGGCGCCCATGATAAAAAAAACCGACAACATATTTGCGAGCTCGTTCCAGAATACGGATAACAGTCCCTTCAGGACGCTTACGATGAGGCGTTTCAATCCGAACCACTACTTTGTCTCCGTCCAGAGCCCCTTTTATCCGGCTGGGAGGCACCCGCACCACCGGCTTTTTGGGTTCTTCTGGTTCCACCACCCCGTAACCATCCGGATGAATTCTCAATTTTCCGGTCACAAGCTGCATCTGTTCCGGAAGGCCATAACGTTTACCCTTAATATGGATGAGTTTTCCCTCTTTTGTCAGGCGCCTGACCAGGGCACGAAATTCTTTCCGATCAGAAGTGGGGATGTGAAGGAGATGATAAAGCTCTCTCAAAAGCATGGGGCGGCCGGCTTTGCGCATGACCGCGATTATTTCCCGTGATGAAGGGAGGCCTTCTCTCGTCTTTTTCTTCTTTTTTTTGGCCATTTAGCGGATTTTTCCGAGTTCTGTAGAAGTTACCGTCCTGATGAGGACTTTTTTACCTTTGGCTTGAGGGCGCACCTCCTGAAAGACCCAACCCCGGGGATCGGGCAAGAAAACCTGCCTACGAAAACCGTCAGGAGGAGTATAGACTAATAAAACGCCGGTTACTCGCCCTTCTTTGTCAAGCACAATATCTACCCGTTCAAGGAAGTTGATATTTCCTGGGCCAAAGTCGGTAAAAACGTAGCCTAAAGTGGTAGGGGGCCTTTTATCTACCAGAAAATAGGCGGCATAGAGTTCTTTTTCTTCCACATAAAGAACTTCTCCCCGACTGATACCCCCAAAAGATAAAGTTAAAAAAACCACCAGGAGAAAAAGAGACTTTTTCATAAAATACCTCCTTTCTTTTCAAGAAACCCAAAAGGGACCCCTTTGGCAAGCAAAAATTTTTAGCGTCATTAAGAGGATTTTAGAGACCCAGATACAGTTTTCATGGAGGCACTATTTTGTGAGTCTTACAAAAATCTCGTCTGCCTAAACTCTAACTCTCGATTTTTGCGCTCAAATTGTTTAATCTAGGCTTATTCTCCGCTAGTTACTCCAGCACGTTTGCCAAAGTCAATTCTTTACGGCACACCCACCGAGGAAGGTAATTTTTCTTTCTAACAAACCCAAGGTGATTTAAACTCAGAAAATTGAGACCGTTATTGAAGCTCGCCTTTGAGGAGCTTTTTGAAACCCTCTAAAGTCCCCTTCCAGGCCACTTCTCCAGCCATGATGCCTACGATAACACCGGTTTTCTCTACGCTTACTTCGATTACCAGTTCTTCATCTCCAATTTTA
>JALSPN010000201.1 GCA_026985945.1 Thermodesulfobacteriales bacterium | reverse complement strand
CCCTGACCCTCCCCCTACAAGGGGGAGGGAGAACTAGCACACCCTTTGGGTGAAAAAGTCAAAGTGAGCATTTTCCTTGAAATATAATACCGAAGAGCTCTTCTCTACTCTGCTAACCGGAAATTAGACTTGACAAATCTCCATAAAGCTTTTATATCACGGCCGCACTGTAACTAAACTTTTAGTTTAAAGTTTGTAATCGAGCCTGGACCGGGCCTTGTCAGGGGCCGGTTCAGGTTTATTGGTTTAGGAGGGGCGTAAGCCTGCTTTTCATCTATGTTGAAAATAGGGGAGAAGATAAGAAAATTGCGCGTGGCAAACGACCTGACACAGGAAGAATTAGCAAGCAGAGCTGGGTTGACAAAGGGCTATATTTCGCAGCTGGAGCGAGATTTGACTTATCCTTCAATTGTCACTTTGAAGGATATTTTAGATGTTCTGGGAACGGATCTGGCAACCTTTTTTAAGGAAGATCATCAGGAAAGGATAGTCTTCCGGAAGGAAGATCGTCAGAAAATAGAAGGCAGAGGAATTGAGTTTTTGGTGCCGGGCTCTGGCAGAAGGCTTATGGAGCCGGTCCTCATCACCCTAAAACCCGGCGAGAAGACCGAATCAGATGCGCCCCACGAGGGCGAAGAATTTGGTTTTGTGATTAAAGGTGTGGTTCTCCTTCGGCTGGGGAGCCGGGCAGAGAAACTCCGGAAAGGAGAGTGCTTTTATTTTCGGGCCGATCAGCGCCATTTCCTCGAGAACGTGGGGCGCTCCATGGCCCAAATCCTGTGGGTGGTTTCCCCACCCACTTTCTAAATCCAAAAGGGGGGACGGCCATGGAAAAGATTGAGTACGGTTTCGGACAACACCTCATCCTTGACGGCTACGGTTGCAACCGGGAAAAATTGATGGACATCGATTTTATTTATGACTTCCTGAGCAATTACCCTGCAGAAATCAACATGACGAAAATCATGCCGCCTTACGTGTTCAAATATCATGCTCCTGTGCCTGAAGATTGGGGCATATCAGGTTTTGTGATCATTGCCGAAAGTCATATCAGCATTCATACCTTCCCCGAAAAGCTTTATCTCAGTTTGGATCTCTTCTCCTGCAAGCCTTTTGATGTGGACAAGGCTATCCGGGACATTACCCGGATGTTCGAAATAAAGAAGAGTGAAATCAAACTTCTTGATCGCGGGCACGAGTTTCCCCGCTCCATCAGGACTGTAGAACGCTTCATCCGGGCTGAAAGAAACCAGCTCACGGTGTAAAGAAAAAGCCGGGAGGCTCCTCCCGGCTTATGAAGTTTATGATGACCTTTCTTGGTCGCCCGGAAAATCCTGCCAAGGCGCGTATTGTCCTTTTACCGGCTCCTTATGATGCTACCACTTCTTATCTGCCAGGAGCCCGTTTTGGTCCCCGAAGGCTTCTTGAAGCCAGTATGTATCTTGAATTCTACGATGAAGAACTCCTCTGCGGAGTTGAGGATCTTCCGCCTTTTTTGACCCTTCCTGAAGAAGAGCTCCCTGTGGACCCTGAAAAGGCCTTATCGAGGCTCAGAGAAATTTTAACCCCTCATCTGGAGAAAGGATGCTTTCCGGTGGTTCTTGGGGGGGAGCATACGGTCTCCCTGGCCCCGGTTAAATTGCTGCTCCAGAGATACCCGCATCTTTGTGTGGTCCAGATAGACGCTCACGCTGATTTGCGGGATCACTATCAGGAAAGCCCCTTCTCTCACGCCTGTGTAATGCGAAGAATTTTTGAAGCCGGGGCCCAGATAGTTGGCCTCGGTATAAGGGCCCTTTCTCGAGAAGAGCACCTTTTTGCACGGAAAAATGGTATCCCATTGATAAGTGCCCGCAAAATAAAGAAAAACCCCGCAGAGGTATTTGCCTTTCTCGAAGAGAAGCTGGGCTCAAGACCTCTTTACCTTACTCTGGATCTTGATGGCCTTGACCCGGCAGAAATCCCGGGGGTAGGGACTCCAGAGCCAGGTG
>JALSPN010000200.1 GCA_026985945.1 Thermodesulfobacteriales bacterium | reverse complement strand
TAAAGAAGCCTCTTTTGCTCTCAAGCAGGAAGGAATTTTAAAAAGGCTCCGGCATCCCCTTTATACTGCAGGTTTTTTGCTCCTCTGGGTGCGTGATCAGACGCTGGCCTGGTTCTGGACTGATCTTCTCCTGAGCATCTATCTCCTGCTGGGAACCTGGCTTGAAGAGAGAAAGTTAAGGCGTATATTTCCCGAATATGAAGAATATGCACAAAGGGTTCCCCCGTTTTGGCCGCGAATAAAATCCTCATAGATCTTCATGTTCATACGGACGTTTCCCCCTGCGGGCAACAAAGTATTGAGGAATGCCTTCAAAGGGCCCGCGAAATAGGCCTTCATGTTCTCTGTATCACGGACCACTTCTCAACCGAAATACTTTCCGAATTGGAAGACGTTTCTTCACCAAAGCCGCTGGTGCTGGTGGGAATGGAATACTCTACGAAAGAAGGAGATTTTCTCCTTTTTGCCCCTCCCAAAGTGCCTTATTTTCCCAGAGGTCTTCCGGCAGAAGAGGTCTTTTCTGAAATTCATCGTTTGGGTGGGGTGGTAATCTGGGCCCATCCCTTCCGGTGGGGGAGAATCCCTGACGAAAGACTCCTTGAGAAGGGCCTGGTTGATGCCATTGAAGTCTTAAACGGCCGGACTTCTCCCCTTGAAAATGAAAAAGCTCGGGCCCTCGCAGAGGCCTTCGGCTTCCCCAAAGTGGCCGGAAGTGATGCCCACCTGGCAGATGAACTGGGCACGGTGGCAAATGTTTCTTCCTCCGAAATAAATTCTTTAGAAGACCTCATAGAGACCCTCAAAAAAGGGAGACTTAAGCCGAAGATCCTCTCAAAAGACCTCAAACGCACTTACAAAACCATCAGGGGCTATAAATAAGCCCCTCAAGAGTATCCCTTATTTCTTCTGGCGGGACCCAGCGGATACCAAGTTTGTCTGCCAGATTGAGAATACCGCGGTCCGCAGAAAGAAGAAGCCCGTCAAGTTCAAGGGCCAGCAATATGAGCTCGATATCTTCTTTGGAATCTACAATTCCTTCTCGCAAGGCCTCCCGGTATTTACGCCGGAGGGCATTTATAATTTCGTCGGGGCTTTTTTGAGCTGAAGCCCGCACCGCCTCTTCTGCCACCCGCAGGCCCTTGTTAATCCGTTGCCGAATATCGTCAATTAATTCGTAAAGCAAAAAGGCCGGGATCTGTATCTCATATTTTTTGGGAGATTTGACCCGAAAGACAGCCCTGGCCTTTGGAGGAATATGAAGGGTGTGGAGCATTTTTTTGAGTTCTTCGTAAACCGAAGAAGGCATGTAAACTCTAATATTTGGGGCTTTGGCTGCCAGTTCCAAAAAATTGACAAAGGCCTCGGAAGGATCCTTACCAAATTCTCGATAAACGTCCGGATTGGTAAAAACGCTAGTATCCGGAATAAGCCTTTCTCGTTCTCTTTCAAGATCAAAGGTCATGACAACTCTGCCCTGAGGCTTTCATATACTTCTCTTAAGAGGGCCAGAGCCCGTGGTGCCATTTCCTCCGGAAGGGTCCCCATCCCACAACTGGGGGTAAGAAGAGATTTTTTGAGGATCTCTTTTTGAGGGAGATCAAAACTTTCACAGGCCTCCTTTAATCTTCGGGAAAGTTCCTGTGCGCGGGCGGTTTTAAGATCTTCCACCTTAAGGGTGGGAACGATACCCCAGGCCACATTCCCACCTGACGAGAGAAAAGAAGAGATGTCATCCCTGTAGAGGAGAAAACGATCCAGATAGTCAAAGGCGTCGAAGTTGATAATTTTTATCCCTGAAGAAATAAGAAGATCCCATTCCGTATTGGCACAGACATGAACTCCGGGGATCCCTCCGGCGGCCTCTATTTCAGAACTTACCTCCCGCAACACCGCCTCTACTTCGGCTTTACTTACCCCCACGAAACTTGAAGAGCCGAAACCCGCAAGGGCGGGCTCGTCCAGGAAGATGATCACCGGGAGCCCGTGTTTCTTGAGGAGCTCCACCTGAAAAAGGGCCTTTAAGGCCACCTGTTTGGTGACGAGATCCCTCAAGCCGGGGTCATAAAAGACCGCTTTGCCATCAGGGGTTTTAAGCCCGGTGGCCAGGGTAAAGGGCCCGGTAATCTGGCCTTTCAAGGCGTAAGGTCTGGGAGAAAGAGAGGAGACCCTGTGATGGAGAAGAAAAAGCCCCGGAGCCTCTTCTTCCTTTAAGGAAAATATCGTCTCCGAGATGGACTTTTGACCTTCTTTTACGGCAAGATATTCTTCATAAAAACGGAGCTGTTCTTCTTCAAAACCGGGGCTTTCCGGATCTAGAAGGAGCTTTTCAGGGTCAAAGCCCGGCAGACCGCTTGAAAACTGGACCAACATCCCCTCATTTGAGTACGCCGGAAGCTGAGGCCAGCAAGGGATTTCAGGGGTAAATTCAAAAATAAGAGAAAGGGCCTTTTCGTGGCTCTTCCCCGGAAAACTTCCGATAAGGGTAGGGTAGGCCAGGCCAAAAAAGGACATTCTCCTCTCCTCTGGATGATGTTTGAAATGACATAGCAAAATTAATCCTTCTTGTTAAGTTTGAGACCCAAATTTCCAGCTGCAAAGGTGGTTAGCAAGAATTTTGAGGACCGAGTAAAATATGTTTCATGCCGCGTAACCCTTTTGAAGTTCTTGGCATTTCGCCGGAAATTGTTCGGGATCTTGACGAAGAGGCCCTTTTCGGCCTGGTGAAAGCCTGTTACCGGGCCTTACAAAGGGCTTATCATCCTGATCTTCAAAATGGGGGTAAAGAAAAATCCGTAGAATTGAATCTTGCCTTTGAGGCCCTTGATTTTGAACGCAACCCCGAATCTTTCCGCGAACATCGCCAGGCCTATTTGCGCCGGCTCTCAAGAAGGACCCAGAAGCGCACCATTGATGAACTGAATCGCAAACTGGCCCTCCTCTGGCGCCAGCAGGAACTTCTGGCAGAAAATTTCTGGCGGCATCTGCTGGAAGCTTCTCACCGGGGAGGCCCTACGCTTTTCCCTGAAAAACCCAAAGGGCTAAAGATTGTGCTTCTGGATTTAGGCCTCAAATTTAACGCTTCGTTTACAGGTTACGCCCGCCATGTGGCTTTTAAAGAGATGCTTTTTGATGAAGAAGGCCGTCTTTACTATCGCTTTCCTCGCCGACGCACTTTTTCCCCTGTAAACTTTATCATTCTGGTGGGAACCGTGGCCAGAAGGCGCCTTGAGATCTGGCCTTTACTCGAAAAAAAGCCCACTCCCCAGGCGGCCGAAGGCGGCCTTCCAGATTTAAAGGCCTTCGAAGTCCTGAACGCTATTCAGACCGAGGTCTTCAAAAGATCCTGCCTCCCCCTTTTAAAAACCGAACTCCAGGAAGATTCCTATCTTTTCTCTCTTCACCGCAAACACACGTCCCTGCAGCCCCTGGTCTTTGTGGAGGGCATGGTCCTTAAAATTGAGCCCGCAAGCCCTCAAGATTTTGACAAAATTGTAAGAAAACACCCTAATTCTTTACAAGAACGTAATAAAACTCCGGAGTTTCCACCCGCTATAGAAGGCCGAATCGAAGGTAATTAAGCCTTTAGGTGGGCATTTATTTTTGGCATCGGTTTTGTAGGATCAAAAGTTCAGAAGGCAAAATCTTAGGAGGAGCAGATGAAAAAGATCGAAGCCATTATCAAGCCCTTCAAACTGGAAGAGGTAAAAGAAGCCCTGGCCGGAATTGGTATTAAAGGGATGACGGTGAGCGAAGTTAAGGGTTTTGGCCGGCAGAAAGGGCACCGGGAGATCTATCGGGGAGCGGAATATATTGTCGATTTTCTACCCAAGGTCAAGATCGAACTGGTAGTAGAGGCGGATCAGGTAGAAAAGGTGGTAGAAACCATTATTAACAGTGCCAGAACCGGAAAGATAGGAGACGGCAAGATCTTTATTCTTCCCGTGGAGGAGGCTATCAGGATCCGGACTGGAGAAAGGGGCAGGGAGGCCGTTTAATGGCCGGAGAAAGATTGGAGTTGGCCCCAGCGGGGATAGCCCGCCCCCGGGTCCTGGCACGGGCCAAAGAGGTGGATCAACTGATAAGGAGGCTTTACCCTTTAGAGCTCAAACGCAAACCGTTTTGTGTGGTTGCCATTGGGGGCTACGGGCAAAGGGCCCTTTGCCCCCATTCTGATATTGATCTCCTCTTTTTGCACCACGATCTGGAAGAAGATCTCCTTTCCAGGGCGGTGCAATCCATAGTTTATCGCCTCTGGGATCGGCGTTTTGATGTGGGTTACCGGATCTGCACTCTGGAAGAGGTACTTTCAGACGCTTTAAACGATCTTTCCCTCTTTACAGCCCTTTTAAACATGCGCCTGGTGGCAGGCAAACGGGTGCTTTTTCAAAAGCTGGCTTCCCTTTTTGAAGAACGCCTTATTTCGGGCCGGCGCAAAGAAATTTTTGAAGTCCTCAAAGAGGCGCGCCAGAAGAGGCTATCCTTTTACCAGGAGGATGCCTTTCTCCTCGAACCTCATCTCAAAGAAGGCCTTGGGGGCTTCAGAGATTTTCAATTCTTGCTCTGGGCCGCAAGGGTCCTTTTCGGGCTACAACAATTGAAGGACATGGAAAAAGCAGGGCTCATTACCGCCGGTGAAAGGGCCTCCCTTAAGGCGGCCTCGGATTTTTTGCTCTTTCTGCGGGAAGAGCTCCACTTGATGGCCGGGAGAAAAGAAGATCGCCTTTATTTCGAATATCAGCCCACCCTGGCGGTAAAGCTGGGATATGGCCTGGAAGTGGAAACAGCCATTGAAAAATTCATGACCAGTGTTTACCGGGCTATGAACATCATTCGAGAGGGCACCGAGGCCCTCTTTGACCACGTGGAGATGATCCTTGGCCATCGTCCGGAGGATAGAAAATATTTGGCCCCG
Organism: Thermodesulfobacteriales bacterium; assembly: GCA_026985945.1. Lineage (GTDB taxonomy): Bacteria > Desulfobacterota > Thermodesulfobacteria > Thermodesulfobacteriales > Thermodesulfatatoraceae > Thermodesulfatator. Next base: position 3,711 of record JALSPN010000200.1, on the reverse strand, counting down.
GGGCTTGAAATTCTTTCCGGAAGAATTCATCTCCTCTTCCGGGAACAGGCCCTCCTTGATCCCTCTTATCTCCTGCGCATCTTTCTTTACCAGGCCGAAACCGGGCTCAAACTCCACCACCTCACCCGAACCTTTCTTAAAGAGAAGACCCCTCTTAAAAAATTCTCCGGCTTTGAGGGCCGTATCTTTACAAAATTGTTGACAAAACCTTACGCTTATCAGGCCCTTAAGAGTTTAAGAGAAACCGGGGTTCTCCTCTATGTGCTTCCGGAATTCGAAAGATTGCTCGGGCTTACTCAATTTGACATCTATCACACTCACCCCCTTGACGAACATCTCTTTTTAACGGTGGCCGAACTCCATAAACTAAAGGAAGAGGAGCCGGATTTCTGGCCGTTCGTAAAAGACGAAGAAGTCCTTTTTCTGGCTGCCCTCCTCCATGATATCACCAAAGGGGAAGGGCCCGGGCATGCTAAAAGCGGGGCCAAAAAGGCTTACAATATCGCTCTGAGGCTGGGTTTTTCTCCGCAGCAGGCCAGAGAGGTCTCAAAGCTGGTAGCACAACATCTCTTGATGATAGAGACCGCCCTCAGGCGAGACCTTACCGAAGAAAAAGTAGTAATAGATTTTGCTCGCGAAATGGGAGATGTTTCCCATCTTACCAGACTTTATTATCTTACCATGGCCGATTCCAGAGCCACCGGGCCTTCTGCCTGGAACGAATGGAAAGCCGCTTTAGTAAAGGAGCTTTATTTAAAGGCGGCCAAGTTGTTGAGTGAGGGAGAACTTGCCAAAAAGGAGACCGTAAACGAGCTCCTGAAAAGAGAAGAAATTCTCAAAGAGGAATTCGGCTCCCTGATAGATAATCTTCCCCCCTGCTATTTGCTCCATGCCCCCCTTGAGGAAATAAGAGATGAACTTTTCCTCCTTAAAGATTACAAAAGAGAAAAAGGAGCATTTCGTCTTCTGGTAAAAAGGCTTAACGGAGTTTATAGGGCGGTGGTCATCACACAGGATCGGCCAGGGCTTTTTGCCCGCCTCACCGGGGCCTTTGCCCTCCATCACCTTGATATTAGAAGTGCCCGTATTTTTACCTTGACAGATGGAACAGTTCTTGATGTCTTCGAGGTAGCGGCCCCTTACGGAGAAATCTGGTGGGAAGAGGTGCGGAAGACGATTGCCCAGATCCTTTCTGCTGAAAAAGATGAAGAGCTTGAAAGGCGCCTTAAGGACCTGAAACCTCTGGTTTGTTCTTTGAGAAGGCCTGAGAAAGAGCCAGAAATCCATGTCCAGCTGGACAATATCCAGTCGGATTTCTTTACCATCGTGGAAATCTTTGCCCCGGATAAACAGGGGCTTCTTTATTTTCTGGCCAAGGCCCTTTATAAATGGCCAGTAAATATTGAAAGGGCCTTTATCTCTAACCGGGCAGACCTGGCTTCAGATGTGTTTTATGTGCGAACCCTGGAGGGAGAAAAACTTTCGGATGAAGAACTTCCGGATCTTAAGGCTTATCTTGAAGGCCTTTTAAAAGAACTTTGCCCAGCAAAAACCAAAAACTCATAAAAGGAGGTTGTCAGATGACACCGAAGGAAGTTTTAGAGTTCGCCAAGGCCAACGGGGCCAAGATGGTAGATCTGCGTTTTACGGATTTTCCTGGTATGTGGCAGCATTTTTCGGTTCCTATCGAAGAATTAACCGAAGAATCTTTCGAAGCAGGGTTTGGTTTTGACGGTTCCTCGATCCGCGGCTGGCAGGAAATTCACGAAAGTGACATGATTATCCTTCCAGACCCAAACACCGCGGTGATGGATCCTTTCTTTGAAGTTCCTACCTTGGTGCTCCTCTGCAATGTTTACGATCCCATCACCAAGGAGCCTTATACCAGAGACCCGCGATATGTGGCCAAAAAGGCCGAAGAATACCTGAAAAGCACTGGCATCGGAGATGTGGCCTATTTTGGTCCGGAAGCGGAATTTTTTATTTTTGATGATATCCGCTATGATAGCGGGGCCCATTATTCCTTTTATTTCGTAGATTCTATCGAAGGTATCTGGAATTCTGGCCGGGAGGAGTGCCCCAACCAGGGTTACAAGCCGCGCCATAAGGAAGGTTATTTCCCGGTTCCCCCTTCAGATAAATTCCAGGATCTCCGCACGGAGATGGTTCTCACGATGCAGAAAATCGGCATCCACGTGGAATGCCAGCATCACGAGGTAGCCACCGCCGGCCAGGCCGAAATCGATATGCGCTTTGCCCCTCTTCTCAAAATGGGTGATCAGCTCATGTGGTTTAAATACATTATTAAGAATGTGGCTTACAAGCACGGAAAGACTGTTACTTTTATGCCCAAGCCCCTTTTCGGAGACAACGGCTCCGGTATGCATACCCACATGAGCATCTGGAAGGGAGACACTCCGGTGTTTGCCGGTGACCGTTATGCGGGGCTTTCTGAAACCGCCCTTTATGCCATTGGCGGTATCCTCAAACACTGTAAAGCTGTCTGTGCCTTTACCAACCCCACGACCAATTCTTACAAACGCCTGACTCCGGGTTTTGAGGCCCCGGTAAATCTCTGCTATTCCAGCCGTAACCGCTCAGCGGCTATCCGTATCCCCATGTACAGCCCGAGCCCCAAGGCCAAACGTATCGAGTTCCGCACTCCCGATCCTTCCTGTAACGGGTATCTAGCCTTTGCCGCCATGCTCATGGCCGCCCTTGATGGTATCGAAAACCGCATTGATCCCGGTGAACCGATGGACAAAGATCTCTACAGTCTGCCACCAGAAGAACTTAAGGATATCCCTACTACTCCGGCAAGCCTTGACGAGGCCCTCCAGGCCCTTGAAGAAGATCACGAGTTCCTCATGAAGGGAGATGTCTTTACGGAAGATCTCATCCGGAAGTGGATTGAATACAAACGCGAAAACGAAGCGGATCAGGTCCGCCTTCGTCCGCATCCCTACGAGTTCTATCTTTACTTCGATATTTAAAAATAAGGGGGGCTATGCCCCCCTTTTTCTTTTTAAATCGGGCTTTAGCAAATTTTATTTCTTAATTCCCGGGTAGGGGAGTAAAAAGCTCTTGGCTTTTATATAATGGAAGTAACGAGTGGCGAGTGGCGAAGGGGCTCTCCCTCTCTACGAGGGAGAGGAGAATTAACCGGGAATTTGGCAATTTTATTCTATGTGGCGAAAGGTAAGTGAGGCTTTTGGTAAAATCGCCCGTGAATATGATTCCTGGTATGAAAAGAACGCCCTTTTCGTATCAGAATTAAAAGCTCTTAAGGCTCTGGGCGAGGTTCCAAGCCCTTCTCTTGAAATAGGAGTGGGGACTGGGGTCTTTGCTAAAGCTCTCGGCTTCACCCATGGTCTTGATCCTTCTCTCTCCATGCTCCTTCTGGCATGTCAAAAACATATTTTCGGTGTTTGCGGGCTTGGGGAGGAGATGCCCTTTAAAAACAAAAGTTTTAAGGCCTGCGGGCTCTTTTTTACCCTTTGTTTTCTATCTGATCCCGGGAAGGTCCTTGAAGAATGCCGAAGAGTCCTCAAGCCCAAAGGGCTTTTTTGGCTGGGTTTCATCCCTAAAGAATCACCCTGGGGCCTTTATTATCAGGAAAAAGCAAAGCGCGGACACCCTCTTTACAGCTTGGCTCGTTTTAGAGAAGGAAAAGAGGTCCTCAATCTTTTGAAGGCTTGGGGGTTTGCGATC
>JALSPN010000199.1 GCA_026985945.1 Thermodesulfobacteriales bacterium | reverse complement strand
TGGACCAGCCTATTGTGTATCGTTTGGTTAAAGATTTTGATCTCTCTTTCAACATCCTGAAGGCTACCATCCTTCCCGGGAAAGAAGGTCTGATGATTATGGAACTTTCCGGGCATCCCAAAAACTTCAACAAGGGCCTGGCCTTCTTAAGAGAGCTCGGGGTGGAAATAAAAACCATCGGTCAGGAAATTCAGAAAAATGAAGAAAAATGTATCCACTGTGGTTTCTGCACCGCGGTCTGTCCTACCGGGGCCCTTCATGTAGATCGTAGAAGCATGGAAGTCCGCTTTGATCCTGAAAGATGTTCGGGCTGTGAGCTGTGTGTTACGACCTGCATCGTACGGGCCATGGAAGTCCGCTTCCGCAAGGAGGTAGCAGAACTGGGATACTAAATGATAGCCGTAGCCCTGAGCGGGGGAGTTGATAGTTCCTTTGCCGCTCATCTTTTGCTTCAGAAGGGCGAGAAGATTTTCGGGCTTTACGCCCTCCTCTCTCAACCTGACCCCGAAAAAGAAATAGACCGCGTCCAGAAGATCTGTAAATTCCTGAAGATTCCTCTAAAAATTGTTGATCTCAGAGCCTCCTTCCAGGAGAGGGTAATCGCCTACTTCAAAGACCGCTACCGAAGAGGGCTTACCCCCAACCCCTGTATTGTCTGTAATCGCGAGATAAAATTTGGCCTCTTGCTTGAAAAAGCCAAAGAGCTCGGGGCAAGCTGTCTGGCTACCGGCCATTATGTCCGTAAAGTTTTCAATGAAAAGAACTCCTGTTACGAACTCCTTAAAGGCTGCGATCCAGGAAAGGACCAATCCTATTTTTTGGCCCTTTTAACACAAGAACAGCTTAAAGATGCCCTCTTTCCCCTGGGAGAATGGAGAAAGGAAGAAGTTATCAGAGAGAGTGTAAAACTGGGTCTTTTTAGTCTTACTTCTCCTGAAAGCCAGGAAGTGTGCTTTATTAAAGGGGATTATCGCCTTCTTTTTGCCGCCGAAGAATTTCCTCCCGGTGAAATAATCACCGTGGAAGGAAAAGTAGTGGGAAGACACCGGGGCCTTTTTGCCTATACTGTGGGGCAGCGTCGGGGGCTTGGGATACGGCTTGGCAGGCCTTATTATGTCATCGCCCTGGATCGTGACCGAAACCGTCTTATAATCGGGCCCAAAAAGTTCCTGAAAAGAAAAAGCCTCCTGCTCCAGAAGGTCCATTTTCTCTGCCCTTCCTACCGGGAGGAATCCTTTGAGGCCCTGGTCCGCATTCGTTATCGCCACAAAGAGGCCCGGGCCCGGGTAGATATCCTTCCTTCAGGAGAAGCACAGGTTAATTTTTGCACCCCCCAGGAGGCCGTAACTCCGGGGCAGTTTGCCGTCTTTTACCGGCAGGAACTGGTGATGGGAGGGGGAGAAATAAAACCGTATCCACCCGAAGAGTTAATCCAAAATTGAAAAAGACCGATCAAAAAGACATGACCTCTACTCTTGACTGGCAAAAAGAGGCCCTTCTTCAAGAAATGGAATCGCTTGAAGAGGTGCGGGAGCTCCTTGAGGTCTTTTTGAGATCTGCTGAAGATCTTTCCACGGAAATCAAAAGGGCCCTTGAGGAAGGAGATCTTTCAAAGGCGCGAGAGAAGGCACATGCTCTTAAAGGGGCTTGCGCCACTATTTTTTTTGAAAGGGCACGCGTTTTGGCCTATGATTTAGAAAAGGCGCCGGATCTTGAGTGTGCCAGAAGCCTTTTTGATACTCTGGAAAATCTTTTACAATCCTTTAAAGAAGAAGTGAAGCTCCAGATTTCCGGCTAGCAGAGTAGAAAAGAACTCCAATTAATGGCGAATGGTGAATGTGAATAGCGAATAGCGAATAGCGAAAGAAACTCCCTCCCTCTTAGGGGAGGGTCGGGTGGGGGTGTAAGCTCAGCAATCTGCGCTAACTTTCACCCACCCCCTCCCTGCGAGGAAGGGGGAATTAACCGGGAATTGGGCACCTTATCCGGAAATTAGGGATTTTGG
>JALSPN010000198.1 GCA_026985945.1 Thermodesulfobacteriales bacterium | reverse complement strand
GGTAGCGGCGTAAGGGGAGAGATGGGGCTCGCGAGCAGCAAGCGAGGAAATATAAAGGAAACGCTCCACTCCTGCCCGACCTGCCACCTGAAGAAGCTTCTGAAACCCGCAGACGTTGGTGCGGGCAAAATCGGAAAAATCTCTTCCCTTAATAGCCCCGGCCAGATGTAAAACTACACGAGCCCCCGCAAGCAGGCGCCAAAGGGCCCTCTCATTTTGAAGATCTCCCACGATCCACTCTACCCCAGCGGGAAGATCGGGGCGAAAAGAGGACGGTCGCACCAAAGCCCGCACCTGATAACGAGGAAGGAGGGCCTTTAAAAGATTGCGCCCGATAAAGCCGGTGGCCCCGGTAAGGGCCAAGATCATAGTGGAAGCCATCTAGGAGGCAGAAACCCGGGCCTTTTCTTTTGAAGAAAAATAAAAGGGCAAATAACCCTTTTCCTGGCAAATACGCCTGGTATGACTGCGAGCCGGCTTGCCAGAGGTGGTGCGAACGATGGTATTTCTGGGCACTAGGACAACCTGGCAATCAATGCCAAGCTCTTTCCTCACTAAAGAGGCTATATGAGCCTTGAGCTCCCTTTCCTTTGTAGAAGAAAGGGCCTTTGTCTGGACTACCACCACCGGAACATCCCGCCCTTCTTCATCTGGCACCGGAAAGGCGCAGGCATTTCCAGCCCTCACTTCAGGAAGAGATTCTGCCAGGGCTTCGATATCCTGAGGCCAGATGTTCTTTCCGTGAACAATGATCATATCTTTGGCCCGCCCGGTTATAACAATCTCACCCTCGTTTAGATAGGCCAGGTCACCCGTATTAAGCCAGCCCTCTTTTAACACCTCTTCCGTGGTTTCAGGATCTCCAAGATAACCCGCCATAATACTTTCTCCCCGCACAAAAAGGAGCCCTACCCTTTTCTCCGGAAGACTGTTACCCCTTTCGTCTCTAATTTCGATCTCAAGCCCCGGAAGGGGTTTACCACAGCGCACCAAAAGTTTGGCCTCCGAGGAAGGCTCAGAAAAGATGACCTTTCCTTCTTTGGCCAGGGGCTCCCTTTCGACGGCATCTACCCGGGCTCCCTTGCCAAGAGGGGTAAAGGAAATGGCCAGGGTGCACTCTGCCATCCCGTAACAGGGAAGAAAGGCCTTGGGGTTGAAACCACACGGAGCGAATTTGCGGGCAAATTTCTCTAAAACAGAAGGGCGAATCATCTCCGCCCCCACACCGGCCACCCGCCAGGAAGATAAATCAAGGCCTTCCAAGTCTTCTTCTTTGAGACGCAAGGTGGCCAGCTCGTAGCCAAAAGGAGGACTAAAAGAAATCGTAGCCCGATGCTCTGAGATAAGTTTCAACCAGAACCCCGGGCGCATGATAAAATCTTTGGGGCTAAAAAAGTCCACCGAGACCTGACTGGCCAGAGGGGCCAATACCAGCCCTACCAGCCCCATATCGTGGTAGAAAGGAAGCCAGGATACGGCTCTGTCCCCTTCTCTACGGCACACACCAAACTTTGAAATGAGATGCAAGTTATGCATTAAGGCCCGCTGGGTAACCATCACCCCGCGGGGGAAACGGGTGCTACCAGAGGTAAACTGAATATAGGCAAGTTCGTCTTCCTGAAGGGGCGTGAGATCCACCCCTTTTTCCGGCAGGGAGACAAGATCTTCTTCTGCCCCAGAGATTTCGACTCCGGCCTTCTCCGCCGCATCTCTGGCAAACTTTAAAAATTCGGGAGGAGTAAAAAAGGCCCTGGCCCGGGATATTTTAAGGAGCCTTACCAGCTGGGCCACGTAGGCCTCGGAACTGCTAAGTTGCAACATCAGAGGAAGAGGCACCGGCACATAACCCGCATACTGACAGGCAAAAAATAGCTTCACGAAAAAGGGGTGTGTATGCGCCAAAATGGCAATAGTGGTCCCCCGGGGGAAAGACAAGCTGGCCAGCTTGCGGGCCAAAATAAGGGCCTCTTCTCTTAATTGTCGATAAGGAAGGACTGCCAGTAATTTTCCC
>JALSPN010000197.1 GCA_026985945.1 Thermodesulfobacteriales bacterium | reverse complement strand
AGTTTCCCACCAGAATGGCCGGCCCGCCACAATACTTACAGGAAAGCTCCGCCTTTACTTTATCTCTTCCTGATAATCGCATTTCACACAGGCCTTGTATTCTTTTTTACGCCTTTTTTTCCTGATCAAAAACGGGGCCCCGCAGGCCGGACATTTCTCCTCCAGGGGTTCCTGCCAGAGGACAAATTTACAATTCGGGGCTTCGCTGCAGCGATAGTAAATCTTTCCGGTCCTTGCCCGGCGCTTAACCAGCTTTCCAGAACACCCCTCCTCAGGGCATGGGATTTGCGTGGTAAGGGGTTTGGTATTGCGACACTCCGGATAACCGGAACAGGCCAGAAATTCTCCAAAACGACCGTGTTTGATTACCATCGGCCGGCCACATTTTTCACAAACCTCTTCCGTCTGGCGTTCCTTCTCAAGCGGCTTTATAGCCCCCTTCTCGTCCCTTACATAATTGCGGGTTTCTTTACATTCCGGATATCTGCTACAGGCCAGAAAGGCCCCAGCCCGACCGACCCTTATGATCATCTCTTCCCCACAGGCCGGGCACTTGATCCCAGAAGGGACCCCGGCCTTCAGGGAGGCCATCTCTTTGCGGGCCTGCTCAAGCACCTTTTCAAAGGTCTCGTAAAAATTTCTGAGAAGCTCAATTCGCTCTCTCTTCCCCTCTTCGATTTCATCAAGGGCCTCTTCCATGCGAGCGGTAAACCCGGTTTCGATAAGATCCGGAAAATGGGCTGTCAGGAGGTCATTTACCAGAAGCCCCAGCTCCGTGGGTTTGAGATAGCCCTTTTCCGTTTCCACATATCCCCGCTCTTTGATGGTAGAAACGATTTGAGCGTAAGTTGAAGGACGACCGATGCCCTTCTCCTCCAGGGCGCGGATGAGACTGGCCTCGGTGTAGCGTGGCGGAGGCTGGGTAAAGTGTTGTTTGGGAGAAATTTCAAGCAATCTAAGGGAAACACCCCTCTCAACGGGGGGAAGGGCATTTTCCTCTTCCTCCTCGCTCCGATAAAGGACCAGAAACCCCGGATGGATAAGAATGGTCCCGCTGGCCAGAAGTTCGAAATCTCCACCTGTGATGTAAACTTCTGTCCGTTCAAAGCGGGCCTCAGCCATCTGGGAGGCCACAAAACGCCTGAAGATGAGATCGTAGAGGGCAAGCTCATCTTGAGAAAGATAGGGTTTCAGGGATTCAGGGGTTCTTGCAAGCGAGGTGGGCCGGATGGCTTCGTGAGCCTCCTGAGCCGTCTTTCGACTCTTGAAGACATGGGGCCTTGAAGGCAAAAATTCCGCCCCAAACTCACGGGCTATAAAATCTCTGGCCCCCTTTACCGCCTCTTCTGCCACCCGCACCGAATCGGTTCGCATGTAGGTGATAAGGCCCACCGCCCCCTCTTCCCCAAGTTCTACTCCCTCATAAAGCCTCTGGGCCAGGAGCATGGTCTTTTTGGCGGAAAAGCGGAGTCTTCGCCAGGCCTCCTGCTGAAGGGTGCTGGTAATGAAAGGCGGGGCGGGTTTACGGCGCACTTCTTTCTTTTCAACCCTCTCAACCACAAAAGAGGCCTTCTTAAGGCCTTCTACCAGGGCCCTGGCTTCGGCTTCGTTTCTGGGTTTTAAAGCTTTGCCCTGAAAGCGCTTGAGCTTGGCTCGAAGCGGGCCCTTCTCGGTCTCAAAAAGGACCTCAATGGTCCAGTATTCTTCAGGCTCAAAGGCCTCCCGCTCCCTTTCCCTTTCGCAAATAAGGCGCAAGGCTACCGACTGGACCCGGCCTGCAGAAAGCCCCCTTTTCACCTTTTCCCAGAGAAGAGGTGAGAGGTTATAACCCACGAGACGATCCAGAATGCGGCGGGCCTTCTGACTCTCCACCTTGCGCTCATCAAGCTCCCCCGGATGTTTGAGGGCCTCTTTGATCCCCCTTTCGGTTAGCTCGTAAAACAAAAGACGCCTGATGGGTTTTTTGAGGTCTTTGAGTTCTTCGGCAATGTGCCAGGCAATGGCTTCCCCTTCCCGGTCAGGATCCGGGCCAAGGTAAATTTCAGCCGCCTTTTTAGCCGCGGCTTTGAGTTTTTTGATAACCTCCCTCTTGCCTTTAATGGTTACGTATTCCGGCTCAAAGCCGTTTTCGATCTTCACCCCCAGCCGACTTTTGGGAAGATCTTTGATGTGCCCCACCGAAGCCGCTACTTCAAAGTCCTTGCCCACGATCTTTTTAATCGTGCGGACTTTGGTGGGAGATTCTACGATAATAAGACCCTTTTTCATCTCCTAACCCTGCGAAAAAAATTCCCGGGCAGCCTCTCTACCAGACCTTCAATTTCGAGTTCTGAAAGAATAGGCATTATTTTTTCCACGGCAAGCCCGCTTAAATAAGCAATTTCGTCCACACTTACGGGCTCACCTGTCAAATGCTCTAAAACTTTGGCCTCTTCTGGTGCAAGTGTCAACTCTGGAGACCCTGTTTCTTTTCGCTGGTAACCCAGGCAGTTCAAAACATCTTCGGGTTTGTCAGCAAGGGTCGCTCCTTCCCGCAAGAGCTGGTGGCACCCGTGGCTGCGCAGAGAGAAGACCGAACCCGGCACCGCCAGGACCTCTTTTCCCTGTTCGGCAGCAAGGCGTGCCGTAATAAGGGAACCACTCTTGGGACTTGCCTCCACCACCAACACCGCCTGCGAAAGGCCGCTTATAATCCTGTTGCGCACCGGGAAATTTCCCGCCCGGGGCCCGGTGCCAAGGGGAAATTCCGTGATCAGCCCACCACCTGAGGCCAGAATTTCTTTGCGAAGGGAGGCGTGGGCCGCGGGGTAGTTCACGTCAAGCCCACAGCCCAAAACGGCATAGGTAATCCCGCCTTCTTTGATAACGGTCCGGTGGGCTTCGCCGTCAATCCCCAGGGCAAAACCGCTTACAATCCCAAGGCCTGCCCTGACAAAGGCCGCCACCCAGTCCCTCGTTACCGAAAGGCCATAGTTTGTGGCAGCCCTTGACCCCACCACCGCAAGAAGAGTTTCTTCCTGAGGAAGTCTTCCGAGATAAAAAAGGACCGGTGGGGGAGTAGCAATCTCTTTGAGGGCCGCCGGATAGGCCTCATCCCAGAAAGTTACATAGGCCCCACCAAGCCTTTTAAGACCCTCTTCTTCTTTTTCCGCCCGAAGAAGGACCTCCTCAAGCGGAGGTAATTTCCCTCTAAGCCCCAGGGCCCTTTTCTCTTCAGGGGAAAGCTCCCAGAGCTTTTGAAATTCATCAAGGCCTGAGACGATTTTTTGAATGGTAAGAGGACCAATGCCGGGGATAAGACTTAAAGCGAGCAGGAAATGGGGCTCAAACATCAAGATTTAAAGGAAATCTTTAGGGTATCCTGAGAAGTTTCAAGACTGGCAACGGGAGAAAGAATTTTTTGTGCCAGGCTGAAAAATTCGTCCTCAAGGGGGAGAGACCCAACGTTTTCAAGCCTTATTTCCACCACAGGGGGTTCTTCCTCCCGAAAGATCCGCACCTTAAAAGGGGTTTCTTCTGCTACAGCCTTAGGGACCAGGGCCCAGAAGAGGGCACAAAAACCCTGCCAGAGAGTTGCCGGAGGAGCTATAACGGTAACGGGCTCTGATGCTTCCAGCTCTTTCTGGACCTGGTGTTTGAATTTCAGATCTGCCTCCCAGAGGGTCAACATTTGCTTGAGAAGAGAGCCAAGCTCTACCGGAGCAGGAGCATCGTGGGTGGTCTCACTTATGGCCTCAAGGATGTCTTTCAAACGATTGAGTTGCATTTCGATTTGAGAGAGCTTTTCCTCCTGCTGGGAGAGGATTTCTTTTTGTTCTGGCGTGGCCAGAGAGAGCAGTTTTTGGTACCCCAGACGCAAAAGTTCCACCTGCATGGAAAGGATTTGTAAAGGTCCGCTCATGTTGTGAACCAGGCCCTGCACCAGGTGTCCGCAAACAGCTTTAGGCAGCAGTTTCTCTGAAGCCATTTTCTTCCTCCCTGCGTAAGTACACCTGCCAGACATATTTAAATATTTTCACGACTTCCGGATCGAACTGGGTGCCGGAACAGCGCAAAATCTCTTTATAGGCCCTCTCTGGAGAGAGAGAGGGACGATAGGGACGCCTGCTGGTCATGGCGTCGTAGGCGTCTGCCACCGCAAGGATCCTTGCCAGAAGAGGGATCTCTTCCCCTTTGAGCCCCTCCGGGTAACCTTTGCCATCGAAGCGTTCGTGATGATAGCGAATGATGCGGGCCTCTTCCTGAAGAAGACTGATATGGCCCACGATCTCTGCTCCGATGACGGGATGTTGTTTGATAATTTCGTATTCCTGAGGAGTAAGGCGCCCGGGTTTCAAAAGAATGGCGTCAGCTATACCAACCTTTCCCACGTCGTGGAGATGCCCGGCAAAACGCAGGCTCTCTATCTCCTCAGGAGAAAGCCCCATCTCTTGCGCCAGCAGAAGGGCATACTCCGTGACCCTTTCTGAGTGCTCTTTGGTGTAAGGATCCTTGGCCTCAAGGGCCTTTACTAAGGCCCGCAGAGCATCGTGAAGGTTTAAAATGATACTTTCGTGAAGGATGAAATTTTCTACCAGGGGAGCTGCTCTTTCCAGGATAAGGCTGGTACAGAAAAGATCGTCCTTGGAAAAACTGCTTTTCCGGCAGAGGGCTAAAGCCCCCAGGTTTTCTCCTTTTATCTGGAAGGGATGCACCAGAAGGGCCTTTTCTTTTTCGTGAGCCGGGATGAGATAAGGTAACGATTCTCGCACACTTTTGCTGATGGGATCCGAACTTTCGTAAGGTAAGTGTGGAGGCCTTTCTGGAAAGCCTTCCCAAACTTCAGGTAAAAGGAGCCCTTTTTCAAGGTCTAAAAGATATAGGACCCCTTCTTCGGAGTGTGTGAATTCAAGGCTTAAACGGACAATCTCTCGGTAGAGTTGTGAGAGACTTCCACAGGAGGTAAGACGATCACTTACAGTAAAAAGAAGGGCTTGCTCCCGGGTTTTTTGTTTTAGCAGACGTAATAAGTCTTGATAATCTTTTTGGGCTTCAAGCTTTTTCTTGGTCTTGAAGCGTTCAAGAGTCTCGTAAAGTTGTTGAGAGGTAAAGGGTTTAATGAGAAAATCGCTGGCTCCGTATCTTAAAGCTTCTACTGTAAGATCAAGCGTTGGATAACTGGTCATAAGGACCACTGGAGTGGAAAGCCCCTCACGGCGCATCAACTTGAGAAGATCAATTCCAGAAATGCCGGGCATGTTTACATCGAGAAGCACCAGGTCCACAGGATACTTCTGCATGATCTCAAGGGCCTGATAGCCATTTTTGGCCTGATAGGTATGGTAAGAATTAAAAGATGAGAGCAAAAGCTCAAGATTTTCCCGCAGTATTTTCTCGTCATCCACAATAAGAACTTTTAGACTATCGGACATAGTTAGCCCTTTCGATCAGGATCTGCTTTATCGCTTCAAATTCCTTTTCATCCAAAAATCCCTCCCTTCTCAACCTAGCTAACCGCTCAAGTTCATCAAGAAGGGAGCGCGGCCCAGAGGTTTTCTTTTCTGAAATCTCTTCTTTCAAACGTCGATAAGCCCTTTTAAGATCTTCTAGAAGGCGTTTGTTTTCGCGCTCTAGAAGGATCCTGGTGCAGGCGTTATTGACGCTTACTTTGAGTTCTTCCAGGCTAAAAGGTTTACGAATATAGTCGTAAGCCCCTTCCTTAAGGGCCGAAATAGCGGTTTCTAGAGAAGCATAACCGGTTATCACAATTACTAAGAGTTCAGGTCTCAATTTTTTAGCCTCTTTCAGGAGCTCTATTCCTCCCATCTGGGGCATTTTAAGGTCCGTAATCAGGAGGTCAAAATCCTCCTTTTTCAGGAGCTCTAAGGCCTCAAGACCATCGGCAACCGCCTTTACCAGGCGATTTTCTCCCTCAAGCTCCTCAGAAAGGAGGACTCTAAAGGGCCTTTCATCCTCCGCAATGAGGATCCGAATGAGATCTTTCTCTTCTTTCACCCCTACACTCTGATATCGAAGAGAATGCCCATTATTTCATCTAGCCGCTTGCGGATCTCAAGCAATTCCTCAGGGGGGATCTGGCGAATTACTTCGTTTGTCTGCGGATCAACCACCTTCACCACCACCTCTTTGGTATCTTCATCCAGGTTAAATACCAGGCGAACATTTAACTTTTCAAGCTCCTGTTGCACCGTGAGGACCACATCCCTGGCTTCCTCAGGGCTGAGATAATCTTTTCCTTCAGGAGAGACATTTTTGTCTTTCGGTTTTGGCAGCGACCTTTCCGAAAGTTGCTCTTTTACATTTGGCCCTTCCCGAATAGGTTCCCAGACTTGAGAAGAAATTTCTTTGATCTGCATAAGCCCCTCCTAATGGAAAACATTTGCCAAACGTTCTTCAAGAAGCTTCTTTTTTTGCAGAGCCAGCGAAGCCAGCTCTTCCTCCTCTCGGAGAGCTTTTCTAATTTCCGGAATATCTTCAAAGGTGAAGGAAAAATTTTTCAAAAGGGCGACCAATTCCTTCTTAAGTTGCATAAGGGCCCGTAAGCGGGGAAAATCATCCTCTTCTAAAGCCCTACGGCAATCCTCATTTAGACTGGCAAGCTGAGAAAGAAGTTCTTTACCAGACACGACAACCTCCCGCCAAAAATTTTCGACTGCTAATTCCTTTTTCGGCTCGAAAGAACTCTGACTGAAAAATTTACGGAAAAATTTCCAAGAAGATTCTATTTTTGATGTGCTAAAAATTGCTCGATTTGGAAGACAGATCTGAGGGGAAGACCATGGGCCTTTAGAGCCTCTTCAGCCCCTTCTTTTCTGTCTACCAGGGCCACGACTGCTAAGACCTCAAGCCCGGCCTCCCTGGCCCTTTGGGCGGCCTTAAGACTAGAAGCCCCGGTGGTAACCACATCTTCCAGAATGACGGCCCGCATTCCGGCAGAGATATTTCCTTCAAGATAACGCTTAGTGCCATGACCCTTGGCTTCTTTGCGCACAATAAAGCCCTCTAGGAGAAATCCCCGGAGCCCCGCTTCAAAACATACCGCCGCCACCAAAGGATCAGCCCCAAGTGTAAGGCCCCCAACGGCTTGTGGCGAAAATTTCCAGGCCTCTTCAAAAAGGAGTTTCCCCACAAGGGGAAGGGCCTCAGAGGAAAGGGTGGTTTTTTTGCAGTCAAGGTAATAAGGACTTATTTTGCCTGAGGCAAGCTTAAAGCCCTCCTCACGATACAGGAAAGACCTTTCATAAAGGAGCTCAAAGAGCCTTTTCTTAGGGTCCATTTTCTTCTCCTACGATTTCAGTTCCCACCCCAGCATCGGTAAAAATCTCAAGTAAAATAGCATGCGGCACCCGGCCATCAATGATGTGAGCTTTTTTCACGCCAGCAAGCAGGGCCTTGCGGGCACTTTTGAGCTTGGGAATCATTCCCCCTTTGGCTGTCCCACCTCTTATTAGTTCCTCGATTTCCGTGATTTTTATCGACGAAAGAAGATTTCCTGTCTGGTCTTTAACTCCTTCTATATCAGTAAGATAAATTACCTTTTCGGCTTTCAGGGCCCCGGCAATGGCCCCGGCCACCAGATCAGCATTAATATTGAAGGCTTCACCATCAGGACCTACTCCCACCGGAGCGATCACCGGCAAAAAACCCGCCTCCATGAGAGTTTCCAAAACCTCGGGATTAACCTCCTTCACCTTTCCCACCCTTCCAATATCAATAATTTCTGGAGGCCGATCTTCACCGGTGTATTTGTAAATTTTCATCTTTTCCGCCACCACAAGATCTCCATCTCGCCCCGAAAGCCCCACCGCCCTACCCCCATGGCGGTTAAGAAGCCCTACAATGCTTTTGTTCACCGTGCCCACCAGCACCATCTCCACTACGCTCATGGTGGCCTCATCGGTTACCCGCTGCCCTTCCACAAAAACGGGTTTGATACCCATTTTGGCCATCACTTCACTTATTTGAGGCCCTCCCCCGTGAACAATAACCGGCCTCAAACCTACATATTTCATAAGGACCACGTCCTGAGCAAAAGCCTCTTTGAGCTCGGGGCTCACCATAGCGTGGCCCCCGTATTTGATGACCACGGTCTTTCCGTAAAACTTTCGCAAATAGGGCAGGGCTTCGATCAAAACACGAGCTCGAATTTCCTTGGAAATCAACATAAAAACCTCTTTTCTTTTTCTGTCCGGTGTTATAAACCCTTCCCTAGAAGCTGACAAGGAAAGGTTTCAGATTTTCTTGGTGACATTCAAATTACCAAATTAGCGATCTAAAAAGAAGGCGGGGGGTTTGAAATTATCTGTACAAGGGATCCGTTCCTATTTTTCGGAACGAAAAAATAGGAACGGATCCGAAGGGCTCTAAAAAATTCTTCTTATGAGGCCGAAGGACAACCTCTTATAATAATTTTCTTTTCTTTGGTATTGTTCCCTTCATCTGTCTCGCTGATCTGATCATCGGCATCAACGGTCACGTAGAGGGTGTGCTGGTTGGTAGGGAAACAAAGAGCCTCGGGTACTCTAAAGCGAAAGCGAACGAGCTTTCTTCTGCCAGCTGCAAGGCCATTTACCCTCTGCTCGCCGATTATAACCCCTGGTGCAGCAGAATGGACAACTGCCCTTACCACAAAGGGTTCGGTTACATCCTCTTCGCCCAGGTTTTCGATCATCACGGTCACGCGGCCCCTTTTG
>JALSPN010000196.1 GCA_026985945.1 Thermodesulfobacteriales bacterium | reverse complement strand
GTCTCCAGCAGGATTTCGCCGCCGTAAACCTCCTGGACCTCTTCCCCGAAGGTCCGGTAGTCCGTCTTGTAAATGGCCCCTTTGATCTTAACTTTAAGTTGCTTCTGGAAAGAGATTCTGAGGTCTAAACTGAAGCGGGATGACCTCTAAAACGGGGCGGAAAAAGGGAAAACTCGTTAAATTTTACGATTATTTGGAAAGAGCCCTCTACGCCCTCCTTATTTTGTCTCTGGTATTGGCAACCCTTTTTATCTTTTACGAAATATTTTCTTCCTGGCCCTATTATCTTCATACGGAAGAAGGTTTTATCAATTTTGTCTTTTTCGTTTTAGATCGTTCTCTTCTGGCCCTTATGCTCCTTGAAATTCTACACACCATCAAAATTTCTCTCGAAGGCCCCATAAAAATAGCTATTGAGCCTTTTCTCATGATAGGAATTATCGCCTCGGTGAGGCGTATCCTTGTCCTTTCGGTAGAGATTGCCCATCCCCCCGAGGGTTGTGAGGTTTCAGAAGCCCTCTTCAGACAATATCTCTGGGAAACGGCCCTTCTCATCGTGCTCATTCTTTCTTTTGTAGCTGGAATCATCGTTTTGCGGCGCTGTTTAAGCCGCACGGAAAAGACCTTATAAAAAGCTTGGCAAAATTTTTTATTGACGAGTTTGTAAGAATTCCTGTAAGGAAGATAAAGAAATTGGAAGGGCTTATTTTTGGAATCTATCAGCAAGAAGTGTAAATATCCTGCGAAAAACGCCGTTTTTGGCATTAAAGCCGGGATAGCCAGGTTTTAAAATTTGGCCCTTTGGGTTTATAAAGCTGCTAGCCCGAGGAGTGACTTTAAGAAACACTTCGAAACACAAATCTTAAGGAGGTGTCAGATGTCGAGGTTTTTAATTCAACGTCCTTTGCCTCACGGAGGCAGGTTAGTAGAGAGGGTTATAACTGACAAGGAAGCCGCCAAAAAGATGATTAAAGGTTGTCCTTCCTATGACATTAAACCCACTCTCCACTATGAGACCGGGGTGCCGGTGCGCAACGTTTACCGGGAGATTATGTCCATCTGTTATGGTTTCTTCAGCCCGGTAGAGGGTTCCATGAAGCAGGCCGAGGTAGAGCGCATTCTTAAAGAGCGCAGGCTCTTAAACGAATGGATCTTCCCCTATCCGCTGGTATTTGACATTAGCGAAGAAGATTACAAACAGCTTGGGGTTGGGCCTGGTGACCGGCTGGTGCTCAACCTGAAGGGTAAGCCTTTTGCCATCCTTGATATCGAAGAAGTCTGGCGGATTGATAATCCTGAAGAGCTTGCCCATCTGACTTTTGGGACCCCGGAGAGGAACCCGGAGGTAGTGCGGGAGCCTTTCAACAAAAAGCACCCTGGCTGGGTGATCTATCGCAGCCTGCAGCCGGTGGTTCTGGCCGGGAAATATACCATTATCAACGAGCCTAAGTTCCGTTCGCCTTTTGATCGGTTCTGGTATCCGCCTCGCAAGAGTCGTGAAGAGTTTGATCGTCGTGGCTGGCGGACGGTAATTAACCACCAGACCCGTAACGTGCCGCACGTAGGGCACGAATTTTTGATGAAGTGTGCAGCCTTCACCGGTGATGTTGAGCCCTGCCACGGTATCCTGGTTAACGCCGTTATCGGTGTGAAGCGGCGGGGTGATTATCCTGACGAAGCCATTGTTGAAGGGCACGAGGCCGTCAATAAGGGTGGTTACATTAAGCCTGAGCGCCATCTTCCCACCATCGTTCTCTGGGATATGCGCTATGGT
This sequence comes from Thermodesulfobacteriales bacterium, assembly GCA_026985945.1. Classification (GTDB taxonomy): domain Bacteria; phylum Desulfobacterota; class Thermodesulfobacteria; order Thermodesulfobacteriales; family Thermodesulfatatoraceae; genus Thermodesulfatator. The sequence goes on along the minus strand of JALSPN010000196.1, from coordinate 6,954 downwards.
AATCCTCTGGAGTCCCTGCTCCACGGTATCATCCGTCAGAACATGGGTTGCACTCACCACATGTTTGGCCGTGACCATGCTGCCGTGGGCGAATATTACGATAAGTGGGCAACCCAGATCCTCTGGACCAAGGGTATCCCGAGCTACGGTTTCCCTGCTCCGCCCACTGATGTCCCCTACGGCTTGGATATTCGTCCGCAGAACATGAGGGAATTCTCCTACTGCCCCACCTGTAAAGAGATGGCTTACTCTGAGACCTGTGGCCACAAGAGGGAAAAGCTTTCTGGTAGCTTCCTCCGTGGTATGGTGGCTGAAGGAGTGCAGCCGCCCAGCATCATCATGCGGCCTGAAGTCTATAAGGTGATCGTAAAATGGTGGAAGCATTTCGGCTATCCCTTCTGCAATGAAAAATACGTGGTCAATAAGGAAAAAGAGTTAGAAGTAGATCTTGAGGATCTTTAAAAACAAACCTTTTGGAGGAGGTTAAAAATGGGCGAATATTTCATGGTAGTTCTTTTAGATGATCAACGGATGAGCAAAATCCGGGGGACCGGTCTGGAAGAGCATATTAAATACATGTTTGGTGGGGAATTGCGGCTCCTGGAGGTAAAAGTAAGTGAGGAACTGAAAGACAAAATCCTTCAGGAGTTTGATACTGCCCGGGTAGATTCCCGTGGTGCTATTACAGATGTCCCGGTAGCCTTCATGAGGGAGCTTTTCAATCAGGTGGCGGAAAAGAAATCTCTCGGATCAGATGTGGTAGAGGCCGTGCTTGCCAAAGTAGATGAGATCAAGAAGGCTGCCGAAAAAGAATCCGAATATCTCCCGCCTCCTGAGATCGAATAAAAAATCCAGCCTCAAAGCCGCCCTTCCGGGCGGCTTTTCTTTTTCTTCATGGTTAAGACCGGGCTTGAAAGGCTCTGCCACGGAGAAGGAGCTTCTCTTCTGCGTGGAAGACGCCTGGGGCTCCTTACACACCAGGCGGCGGTGTCTTCGGATTTAAGGCCTTCTTATCTGGTAATCAAGGCCCTTTTCTCAGAGGAACTAAGGTTTCTTTTTTCTCCTCAACACGGACTTTTCGGAGAAGCCCAGGCCAATATGATCCCTTCTGAAGATTTTGTAGAAAACGAGACGAAGCTTAAGGTGGTTAGCCTCTATGGCCCCCGGCTAAGTCCTTCCTCGGAACATCTTAAAGAGATAGATGTTCTTCTGGTTGACCTTCAAGATGTGGGGTGTCGGGTTTACACTTATATCTGGACCCTTTTCCTCACTTTGAAGGCCTGTGAAGAGAACGGGGTGGAGGTCTTAATCCTTGATCGTCCCAATCCCCTGGGTGGAGAGATAGAAGGGCCACTTCTAGAAGAAGACCTCTTTTCTTTTGTGGGCCTTGTTCCCCTTCCCCTGCGCCATGGTCTCACGATAGGAGAAATAGCCCTTTTTTTCAAAGATTATTTAGGTCTTTCCATTCCTGTCCATGTGCTTGCCATGGAAGGGTGGCAGCGAAAGATGTTTTTTCCAGAAACCGGCCTTCCCTGGGTTCCTCCTTCTCCCAATATGCCTTCATTTGAAACGGCCCTGGTTTATCCCGGGCAGGTTCTTCTGGAAGGGACCAATCTTTCTGAAGGAAGGGGCACCACCAAACCCTTCGAAATCTTTGGGGCCCCCTGGCTTAACGAAGAAAAAGTCTCTGAGAGGCTTTCCTCTCTTGCGGGGATCAAATTTCAGCGGCTTCACTTTACCCCCTGGTTTGACAAATGGGCCGGGAAATTGTGTCGGGGATTTCGCCTTTTCGTCACGGACAAAAAGCGCTACCGTCCCGTGTGGACAAGTCTTTATCTCTTGCAGGTCATAATCAAGAATTTTCCTGAGTTTTCGTGGCGTCTGCCCCCTTACGAATATCAATGGCGTCAAATGCCTTTTGACATTATAGTTGGTAGAAAAAAAATCCGCGCTGCTTTAGAGCTCGGGGAGCAAAGTTGGTGGGAAGAAATTTTGAGCGAGGGAGTTCTAAAATTTAAAGAAATGTCTGGATCTTTTCGGCTTTATAATTAGTTATGCCCAAGACTAAAAAAAATAGTCAAAAAGAAGGCGAACAGAAGGCTCCCTTAGAGCCCAAGGTAACGCGTTTTAAATCTAACAAAGAACGGGTCAAAACCCTTCTTTCACAGTTCAAAAAGGATGACCGGGTACTTATCCTCATCTGGGCGGATCCGGATTCCATGGCCAGTGCCCTGGCCATGAAAAGGCTCATTCGCCCCCGGGTCTCTGAGGTTACCATTGCTCATGTAAACGAGATTCGCCGTCTCAATAATTTGGCCATGATCAAGCTCCTTAAAATTCCCCTCGTAAAATGGCGACAAGTAAAAGCAAACGAATACACCAAAAAAATTCTAGTTGATTCACAACCTTCTCACAATGCCGAGTTTCAGAAGCTCAAATTCGACGTGGTGATTGACCATCATCCCCTCACCAACGGTTGGGATGCCCCTTTTATTGATATTCGGCCCGAGTATGGGGCCACCTCTTCCATGATGACGGAATACTTACGCACCTTAAAGATCAAGCCTTCGGTAGTGCTGGCTACCGCCCTCATCTACGGTATCAAGACCGATACCAACAATTTTGAGAAGGAATGCACCATCCAGGATGTGCTGTGCTTCCAGTATCTTTTCAAGCGTATGAATCGTCACCTTTTACACAAGATTGAGGCCTCTGATATCAGGCGTTCAGAGCTCAAGTATTTTCGCAGGGCCTTTGAAGAGGTAAAGGTCCGCAAACAGCGCCTTTTTTCTCATGTGGGCAAGGTGCCCAACCCGGATATCCTGGTGGTTATTGCGGACTTTTTCAATCATGTCCACGAAATCGGCTGGGTCTTTATTTCTGGAGAATACCGGGACCGGCTGGTGATTATCATTCGTTGTGACGGTTATCGCAAAGACGCCGGCAAACTGGCCCAGAGGGTCTTCGGCCCCCTGGGGTTTGCGGGAGGCCATCGGGAGAAGGCCCGGGCGGAAGTTCCCCTCGAAAAACTAAACCATAACGGAAATACTTTTTCTACCAGAAGCCTTATTAGGATACTTGAAAAACATTTTCGCAAATAGGAGGACGAGATGCCCATCTATGAATATCAGTGTCTGGTATGTGGCAGGGTTTGTGACCATCTCGTCCTGAGCTCGGATTTTGAACCCTATTGTAAACATTGTGGTTCGCATAAGGTTCAAAAACTGATTTCTCGGGTGAGAGTGCGGCTTTCTCTGGACACGCGCATAGACCGCTTGGCAGATCCGTCTTTTTTAGGTTCTATAGATGAAGAAGATCCTCGGGCGGTTAGACGTTTGATGGAAAGATTTGGGGCCGATTTTGGTGATGAACTCGGTGACGATTTTGACGAACTTCTGGAAGCCGCCGAAGAAGAGATGGAACTGGGGGAGAAAAAGGAGGACACCCCTTCTTCAAGTGAAAATGATGAAGCTTCGCCTGAAATAGAACCCTCTTCTCAAGAGTCACAGGCATGAAAAACTCTCGGGTTCCGGTTTTGGCGTTAATTCTGGCCGGCGGACGGGTGGATGAACTTTCCGTCTTGACTTTTTTTCGCCCTAAAGCCGCGGTCCCCTTTGGAGGGCTTTACCGGGTAATTGATTTTCCGGTAAGTAACTTGATGCATTCCGGCATCTGGCTGGTAGGGGTCCTTTCCCAATACCGGCCTTACTCCCTTATGAATCATCTGGATTATGGGCTTCCGTGGGACATGTGCGGTCGCAAGCGCGGAATCTTTATTTTGCCTCCCTTTAAAGGTCGTGAAGCCTCGGACTGGTACAAGGGAACGGCGGATGCGGTTTATCAAAATCTCGAATTTATAAAGCGCTGGGCACCAGAAGTAGTGCTTATCCTCTCAGGAGATCATATTTACAGCATGGATTATCGCCCCTTGCTGGCGTTTCACCGGGACAATAAGGCGGATCTGACTATTGCTTTTACCCCGGTGGCTTTTGAAGAGGCCCATCGTTTCGGCCAGGGAATTATCGAAGAAAAAACCCTCCTGGGAGGGCCTCTAAAAGATTATCAGGAAAAGGTCTCCCCGGCGGTCTCTCCCTACGCCTCTCTTACCATTTATGCCTTTCGTCCAGAGGTGCTGGAAGAGGTCTTAAAGGCCAATGCCCGGGAGGAATCACACGAGTTCGGGCGAGACATTATTCCCAAAATGCTTGGAAGCTACCGGCTTTTTGGTTTTATTTTCCGGGGATACTGGGGATATACCCGCACGCTTGAGGAATACTGGCAAAGTCACATGGACATACTCGGACCTTCCCCCAAGATAGATCTTAAAAGGTGGAAAATTTGCACCAATTTGGCCCATCGTAATGTGCGGGATCGTAAACCCACGGTTGTTTCTTCTGGGGCTCGCATTTGTGACAGTCTTTTTTACAACGGCTCTTATATCGCCGGGGAGGTAGTTCGTTCGGTGATCTTTCCGGGGGTGAAGATTGAGTCCGGAGCGGTGGTGCGGGATTCGATTCTTTTTTACGATACGGTAGTCAAACGCGGGGCCTGTCTGGAACGGACTATCACGGATACCGAAGTGCTCATCGGAGAAGGGGCAAAAATAGGAGGTGAGGAGGGCCTCACCGTTATAGGCCGATCTACCGAGATTCCAGAAGGAGTTTCGCTGGCCGGAGGGGTGACGGTTTATCCCCACCTCACTAAAGAGCGTTTTACTGCGACTTCTTACCCCGCAGGAAGTGTTATATCTTAGAACTCTATGGTTCATCAAAAAGTAATCATTCAGAATGATCTGGGGCTGCATGCGCGCCCTGCAGCACGGCTGGCAGAGATAGCTCGTAGATTTAAGGCCAAAATCTATTTAAAGAAAGGGTCCCGCCAGGTCGAAGCAGAAAGTATATTAGATGTTCTAGCTCTGGCCTGTACCAAGGGCTCAGAGGTAGAAATCTGGGCTGAGGGTGAAGAGGCCGAAGAAGCCGTCTTAGAAATTGCCAGGCTTTTGAGTCAACAAATTGTATGAAGAAACTAAAGGGGATCGGAGTCTCTCCCGGAGTAGCTATCGGGCCGGCTTATATCTTTCTCACCGGCCGGATCAAGATAACGCGCCGCATTTTAAAACCCGACGAAGTTTCTCGGGAACTGAAAAGATTCCACCGAGCACTTGAAGAAACCATCCGGGATCTGGAAGAGGTAAAGAAACATATTCCCTCTGAGATGGCTCAGCCCCTTTCCATTATCGACGCCCACATTCTCATGCTAAAGGATCCTTCCCTTATCAGAGAGACTGAAAAATACATCCGCGAATCTTTTATGAATGCCGAATGGGCCCTGCGAAAAGTGCTATCCCGCTACCGGCAGATTTTTTTGAGTCTTGGAGATTTTTATCTCCGCGAACGAGTCCATGATCTGGAACACCTTATCGATAAAGTTATCCTGGCCCTTCAGGGCCAAAACAACCAGACCGTACTCAAAGAGCCGGCTATTATCGTAGCCCATGATTTATCACCCGCTGATACGGCACGCCTTCGTCCGGATACCACCCAGGCCTTTGTAACCGAGGTGGGAAGCCGTACCTCTCACACCGCTATTGTGGCCCGAAGCCTGGGAATTCCGGCCGTGGTGGCGGTAAAGGGAGTTACTGAAAAAGTAAATCCCGGTGATCTTCTCATTGTGGATGGCCTTTCCGGAGAGGTAATCGTTAACCCTACCCAGGAAGTAATCGAAGAATTTCTGGACCGCCGGATAGAGTGCCAGGAAAGGAGGGCTCATCTTTCAAGATTTGCCAAAGAGCCTGCCCAGACCCTTGATGGACGCCGGGTTGCTGTGAGGGCCAATATTGAACTTCTGGACGAAATTCCCCTGGCCCTTGAATTTGGGGCCGAAGGAGTGGGCCTTTACCGCACGGAATACCTGTATGTAACCCGAAAAGACCTCCCGAGTGAGGAGGAACTTTATGCCACTTACCGACAGGTGGTAGAAGGATTCCGGCCGGAGATGGTGACCTTTCGAACCCTTGACATCGGGGGAGACAAATTTGCCGAAGAACTTGAACTCCCAGAGGAGATCAACCCCGCCCTAGGGGTTAGGGCCATAAGGCTCTGTCTCAAAAATCCGGCCTTTTTTAAGACCCAGCTTCGGGCTATTCTGCGGGCCAGCATCTATGGCAAAGTCCGCATTATGTTCCCCATGATTTCGGGGTTGAACGAATTACACCAGGCCAAAGAATTTCTGAAAGAAGCCTTTGAAGAGCTTCGAGAGGAAGGACTTGAACTTCAAGAATTGCCTGCTCTCGGGGCCATGATAGAAGTTCCCTCTGCCGTGGCAATTGCTGATCTTCTGGCCCGGGAGGTAGATTTTTTCAGTATCGGGACCAACGATCTTATCCAGTACGCCCTGGCCATTGACCGTGGAAATGAAGAAGTAGCTCATCTTTATGAACCTTTGCATCCAGCTATTCTGCGTCTTATCAAACAAACGGTTGAGGCTGGGCATCAGGCAGGCATCCAGGTGGCGATGTGTGGCGAGATGGCTGGAGAATTGTTCTGCATTCCACTTCTGATAGGTTTTGGCCTTGATGAACTCAGCATGAACCCTCAGGCTATCCCGGCGGTGAAGAATATAATCCGCCACCTTTCCTATAAAGAATGCCAGGAACTTGTTGAAGAAGTTCTCAATCTTCCTGCTCCAGAAGAAATCAGACTCTTGCTCTTGGAATGGTTTGAGAAGAGGGGGCTTTCACCTTTCTGGAATTTCCTTTAAAGACCTTTGGTTTTCAGAGTTTGAATGCGGTTTTTCATGCGATCCATGAACTGGCGTAAGTCACTTTTGAGTTCCGGAAGACTCTGGTGCCCCCGGCTATAAACCTTTTGAAGCTCACCGAGCCAGTATTCCAGACTTTCCATCTCTTTTTTGACCAGCTCTTCCTGGACCTTTTTCTTTATCTGTTCTAAAAGT
>JALSPN010000195.1 GCA_026985945.1 Thermodesulfobacteriales bacterium | reverse complement strand
CCGTGCAGAAGTTCCTTCGAGAACGTCTTAAGGGATTGCCTCCTGGTTTTCGGATTGAAGCCGAGGCCCTAAGCTTAAGGCCACCAAAAACAAGGATTAAAGTTCCGGCCCATTCTGAGGCCAATCCGATCCGCATCGCTCAGCTGGATCAGCTGGTGGCGGAGCTTGAGGAGGGGGGCCTTGAAATAGAGGTCTTTTATCTTGATGATCTCTGGGAGGAGGATAATGCCTCTTAAATGGATTACCTTTGATTGCTATGGAACCCTGATAGATTGGGAAGAAGGGATCCTGAAATCTCTAACTCCTTTTTTAAAGCGCGCCTCAAAAGATGTTTCTCCGAAACGGCTCCTGGCCCTTTATGCCACGCTGGAGAGCGAGGCCGAAAAAGAGTGGCGTCCTTACCGGGAGGTCCTCCAGATTGTGGGCACCAAAATAACTCAGGCCCTTGGAATTCCCTTAAAGGATTCCGAAAGAGACTTTCTTGTTCGAGCTCTTCCTTTCTGGAGGCCTTTTCCGGAGGCAAACGAAACCCTTTTCGCCCTGAAGGCCCGGGGATTTAAGCTGGCGATCATTTCCAATATCGACAATGATCTTCTGGCCCAGACCTTGAAACATTTTGAGGTTTCCTTTGATCTCCTCGTGACGGCCGAAGAGGCCCGTTGCTACAAGCCGTATCCTGCTATTTTTTCTTTGGCGCAGGAGAAACTTAAAAGCCCACCCTCAGAAATCTTTCACGTTGCTCAAAGCCTTTTTCACGACATCTCCCCGGCCCGCCGTCTTGGGTGGAAGACCTGCTGGGTGAGAAGACCGGGGCGGGATCCCCACGGGGCCACCCCTCGGGTTGAAGCTCAGCCGGATTTTACCATCTCAAATTTAAAAGAAATCTTGCCCCTCCTGGAGGAAAAATGTCTTCACGAGAGGTAAAACGGATCGTCATCCTCACCGGAGCAGGAATATCTGCCGAATCCGGAATCCCAACCTTCAGGGATAAAGGGGGCATTTGGGAACGCTATCGTCTCGAAGAAGTGGCCACACCCGAGGCCTTTCGAAAAAATCCCGATCTGGTGCACGAATTTTACAATCTCAGGCAGCGCGAATTACTGAAAGTCTTTCCCAACGCGGCTCACCATGCCCTTGCCGAGCTGGAGCGAAAATACCCGGGCGGGATGCTTATTGTTACCCAAAACGTTGATGATCTTCACGAACGGGCCGGCTCTAAGAATGTAATTCACATGCACGGAGAGCTTCTCAAGGTCCGTTGTGAGAAGTGTGGCCATATTTTTCGGACCGAAGGGGAAATTTTCACATCTACTGTTTGCCCCGCCTGTAACCAAAAGGGAGGGTTGCGGCCTCATATAGTTTGGTTTGGGGAAATACCCTTTCACCTGGAGGAAATCTACCGGGTCCTTGAAATTTGCGATCTCTTCGTGGCAATTGGCACCTCTGGGACGGTCTATCCGGCGGCTGGTTTCGTAGAGATAGCCCGGCAGGCCGGAGCATGGTGTGTGGAACTCAACCTTAAGCCCTCGGCAGTGGCAGATTTGTTCCACGAGCAACATTACGGGCCGGCCACCCGGGTAGTCCCGGCCTTTGTCCAGGAACTTCTCCAGAGCCAAAAACGAAAACTTTGACACCCAATTTCCCTCTTGCTATAGGAATTTTAAATGCGAAACAAGGCAAAAAATCATAATATTTTGGCGGTCGAAGAGCTTGCAGAAAAGATTTTAATTGAAGCGCGAAAGATGCTTGAAAAGCTGGAAAATGTGTCAGAGCGGGAAGGTCTAAATCTTCCGGCAGAAAAGCTTCAGGACGCCTTTATAAGTTTTTCTCAGGTCTTGATGTTAGCCTATCTTAAGGCCCATCAAAATATGGAAGAAAAAGAGGCCCTGGAGCAAGAATTATTCCTCACCCTGGCGAAGCTGGTCTTTGAGGAGCTTCTTTCGCGGAGCCCGGCAGAAAATGAATTTGACTATTTTTTGACTTATTATCGCAGCCATTTAGAACTTTTGAGAAAAGAGCTCTCTCAGG
>JALSPN010000194.1 GCA_026985945.1 Thermodesulfobacteriales bacterium | reverse complement strand
GAGGAGCCGTTCTCTGGAGAATGAGATCTGTGGCAGTCCTGTGCGTTCTATCCACTGGTGGAAAAAGCTCTTTAAAGAACTTTTGCTTACCTTTTCAAAACATTTGCGGAGGTCTTCCCAGCTTGCGTATTGAAAAAGATATTTCTCGTAAAAATTGCGGAGGGCCTCAAAGAAGAGATCGTCGCCAAGGCGCTGCCGTAACATGTGAAATACCAGGGCTCCTTTGCCGTATCCGATGGCCTGTGCCGCCCGGTCAAAACGGTAGCGAAATTCTTTCAGGGGAAAATCGTTTTTGGAAGTTACGTAGCTTTCGTAATTGACCAGGAGCCGATGCCGGTAATCAGCTCCTTCTCCCCTCTCTTCTGCCAGGCGGTGATCGGCAAGATAGGTCACCAGCCCTTCACTCCAGTTTCCTCCTTCCAGGAGGGGATAGACCCCGCAACCGAACCAGTTATGCAAAAGTTCGTGAGGAAGAGAAATTTCCCGGATGAAGGGAAGAGAGATCAGGCGGTGCCCGATGAGGGTGAAAGTGGGGTAGGCATAGCCGGTAGGGTTAACATTTTCTACGATGGCAAAGCGTTCATAAGGGTAAGGGCCAAAGATCTTTTCGTAGTGGCGAAGATGGTGGCTGACGGTTTCAAAGTATTTCTGGGCCAATTTTTTGTCGGGTTTTAAGAGATAAATCCCGAGGGTTACCCCCCGAAAGGATCGTTCGTAATAGTGATAAGGCCCGGCCACCAGGGGCGGATTCTCCTGAGGGTGCGGGAAGATAAAGTGGTAAAGCCTGGTATTCTTGCTTCGCCTGGAATGAATTTTATCGGCCGGGGCTATAGCCTTAAAATTTTTGGGGACTCTTACCCAGAGGTCATAGTAGGCAAGCCCCTCAACCGCAGGGAACCAGTTTCCCGTTAAAACGATAGCCTTTTTTGAAATAAAATTTTCCGTGGTTTGAAAACGCCCTGCGAAAGAAATTTTTAAAACCTGTCTGGCGGAAGTGGCCAGGACACGGAAACGCCCCCTTTCTAAGGCCGGCTTTATCTGGCGGCCGGAAAGAGTTACCCTCTTTAAGGTAAGTCCGTTCACATTGATCCAGACTACTTTTCTGGGAGGGAGTTCGATTCGGGCCTCTCCCCTGATGAGATGCTGCTTGAGGTTGAAAGAGGCCTCAAGCCTTACGCGGGCAATTCTTTTAAGGGTTTCTGGGTCTTTAAACGCCCTGCCAGGGGCCGGAAGACTCAAAGTCAAGAAAAGGATTACCAGCAAAATTAGCATTTTTTCCTCCTCAATCGTTCAGTTCTCCTGCGTGGAGCACGAAATTTCGGGCCGCCTGAGGATTGCTTCCAAAGTGCAAATGAAGGTAGCTAGCAAAGAGATTTTTCGCAACGATCCCGAAGGTGGCTACTTTCTGGCCAGAAGCATCAAAGGCCTCAAAACCGGAAGGGGTGCCATTTTTAAGGGTGCTGTAACGGAATTCGTGCCCTTTAAGAGAGATTTTTCCAAAGAAATTGGGGGCTTTAAGCAAAACCTTTCGATAGCCCAAAGCCTGCAGACGGCCGGTCAAATGGACCTCTCCCGGAAGCAAGCCACAAAGAGGATAGCTTTTGTCCTCCAGTCTGAGCGTTTGATTAAGGAAGATAAATCCGCCGCATTCGGCAAAAATTAAGGCCCCTTTTTCAAAACGGTCTTTGAGGGCCCTGAAGAGATCTTTTCTTTTCGCAAGCTCGGCGGCAAAAAGTTCGGGATACCCTCCTCCAAAGTAATAGGCCTGAGCCTCAGGTAAGGGGTCTTTTAAAGGGGAAAAATAGATAATTTCCGCCCCGGCCTCCCGGAGGAGATCCAGATTTTCTTGGTAATAAAAACAAAAGGCCCGGTCTCTGGCTACTGCTACGCGGGTTTTGGCAGAAAAAGGCAAAGGAGAGAAGGACGGCCTTTTTATTTCCGGACAAAGCGTTACCAGGGTCTCAAGGTCCAGATATTCTCGAGCGAGAGTAGCCAGCCTTTCATACAATTCCGGAGAGGTTTCTTCGGCCAAAAAGAGCC
>JALSPN010000193.1 GCA_026985945.1 Thermodesulfobacteriales bacterium | reverse complement strand
CTCTTCGATCAGAGAAGAGCCCCTGACTTTGATCAGCCAGAAGCCAGAAGGTTTTTCCTGTAATTTCCGGTAAAGTTTCCTGCTCACCCAGTGGGAATCCTCTTCCAGGTTGTAGAAAAGGGAATCTATACCAAAAAATCCGTCTAAAAAATGGACTATCAGGTGGAGCTGTTTTGAGAGATAGCCCTGCGGAAGGTCTTTGAGATCCAGGACTTCCGAAAATCCTTCGTCCTTCAGTAATTTTAGATTTTCTTCTACAAATTTCCGGTTTTCGGCGATCAGTTGCTGGAGTTGAGTCCAAAAAGCAGGCTCTGAAGCCTTAATTCCCTTATCTTCAAAAGATACTTTTTCGTAGGCTACGAGCTGGTATCTTTCAAGAAAGCGCCTGATTTTTGAACAGCCCTTCTCAAAATCTTCAGCCCGCACCAGGAACCAGTGTTCAACCAGCATATTTTTTCCGAATTTTCGGTTAATCCTAACCATTAACCGGGAATCAAGTCTAAAGTATATTAATAAAAACTTATGTCCTCTAAAATAAAAATGGTTCTGGATTTTGTGCCCTAATTTCCGGTTAGCAGAGTAGAGAAGAGCTCTTCGGTATTATATTTTAAGGAAAATGCTCACTTTGACTTTTTCACCCAAAGGGTGTGCTAGTTTTCCCTCCCCCTCCCTGCGAGGGAGGGGGAATTAACCGGGAATTGGGCACCTTAACCGGAAATTAGGGGATTTTGTGTGGAATTTAAAATATAGCCTGGAAGGAAGATTAACCAGGAATTTGGTTAAAAAAGATCACTATGCAGGAGCTGAGATGGCAAAGGACTTGAAGGTTTATTTTATAGGGATTGGGGGAGTGGGGATGGGGGCCCTGGCAGGCCTTTTCAAAGAGATGGGGGCTGATATTTGTGGCTCTGAGGCCTCTTCCATCTATCCCCCTATGAGCGATCTTCTGGAAGAGATCTCCCCGCGTATTTATATCGGTTACAATCCGGGCTGGATTCGTAAGGAAGATCCCGACCTGGTCATTGTGGGCAATGTGGTCCGCAAAGAAAATCCGGAAATTCTTGAAGTTCTTTCCGAGAGGCGGCCTTATCTTTCTCTTCCTGAGGCCCTTTACGCCTATTTCATTGCCGGGCGAAAGAGTCTGGTGGTAGCAGGCACCCACGGAAAGACCACCACCTCAGCCCTTCTGGGTTATGTCTTGGAAAGACTTGGGGCTGACCCTGTTTTTTGGCTTGGAGGCCTTCTGCGGGATCGAGGGCGTAATTTCCGTTTCGGAGAGGGAGAATACATCGTCCTTGAGGGAGACGAATACGATACCGCCTTTTTTGACAAACGCCCCAAGTTCGTTCATTATGCCCCTTATGGAGCCATTTTGACCAGTGTAGAGTTTGATCATGCTGATATCTATCCGAGTTTCGATGCTTTAAGGCAGGCCTTTTTCGACTTTGTCCATCTCATTCCAGAAGAGGGTGTCCTCCTTTATAGTGACGATCCTGGAGTTGAAGAAATAGCAAGAACCTGTAAGGCCCGAAGGATCTCTTATGGCAAGAAGGGAGAATTGTCCCTTCTCAGGAGAGAAGTCTCTTTGAAGCCTTTAGGGCAAAGGGTATGGTATCGTCGGAGGAAAAAAGAGGGGGAATTTTTAATACCCCTTCTTGGAGAACACAATGCCCTTAACGCCCTGGCGGTCTTAGGGCTCCTCTGGGAGCTTGGTTTTGCCCCTGAAGAAGTCAAAGATCATCTGGCTTCTTTCCCGGGTACCAGAAGACGGCAGGAAGTCCTTCTTGAGGAGCCTTTCCTGATAATGGATGATTTTGCACATCATCCTACGGCCGTAAAAGTTACTCTTCAGGCGTTACGGGAGGCTTGGCCTAAAAGGAGGCTTTTGGCCTGTTTTGAGCCGCGCACCAATACCAGTCGTCGCAAAGTTTTCCAGAAAGACTATGTCTCAGCCCTTTCTCTGGCGGATATGATCTTCCTGAAACCGCCGCCTCAGCTTGAGAAAGTGCCCCCTGAAGAAAGGCTTGATCTTAAGCAACTGGCCCGAGATCTTAA
>JALSPN010000192.1 GCA_026985945.1 Thermodesulfobacteriales bacterium | reverse complement strand
CATACGGGCGTCCCGGATCATAAAGTTGGTGGCCGAAGTATCTTCGTCTATGAGGAGAACTTCAGCCCCCATCTCTAAGGCTTCCATGATGTTGGCCGCCTGGCTGGTAGAGCCAGAGGCACAGGGGGTTGAAAAGGAAGTCGTATCCTGCCCGAAAGGGAGATTCCCGATGAAAGGAGAAATATTCACCCCGGTGATCTGTCGCCCGTCTTCGGCCCGAATTTTGACCGCCCGGGGGTTGGTTACCACCAGTTCTCTTCCGTCTCCGGGAACGTGGTTGTAAACCCCGAGCTCAAGGGCTCGCAAAAGGGTGGATTTGCCGTGGAATCCGCCCCCTACGATCAGGATAACGCCGGTGGGGATTCCAAGCCCTCGCACACGACCTCGATGAGGAAGTTCTACTTCGACGGCCAAAGAATCCGGCGCCTTGAATGGAATGGCATCTTTTGCCGGGCGAGGATCTACCCCTGAGGCCCGGGGAAGGATGCTTCCGTCAGCCACAAAAGCTATTAATCCTAGCTCCGGGAGTTTTTTTCTCAAAAAATCTGCGTCTTCATTGGTTTTGACAAACTTCTGCAGGAGATCTTGAGGAAGATTCTCAAAGAAGAGGCTTCTTGCCAGCCGGGGGAGAGAGTCACAAAGGAGCCTGCGGGCCTCCTTGGCCAGAATGCGGCGCCCGGCTGCCGGAAGCCCTACAAAAAACCGAAGCTCCACTTCGCCGTTTTCAAAGACTTCTACGGCGGTGCGACGCAAAATTTCCTGCCCCGGGCCGTGGACCAGAATAATCCCGCTTTTTCCGGTGCCAGCATGTCTTGAAAGATTTTGGGCCGCTTTCTGAGCCTGGTAGGCCAGGAAATTCTCAAGACCTACCTTGCGAGAGGGATTGGCATAAGACCAGGCGGGAAGGGAGGCCTTTTCCCGAAAAATCCTGAGGCGGAAAAGGCTCGGGGGGGCAAAAGGGTCTGCCTGGACCTTGTCAATAAAAAGATCGAAACCTTCAAAACGGTATCGCCCCCGGAGATCTTTGTAGGCCCCGTAGCCCTTACCTTCCAGACGCAGAATTTTTCTTTCGAGATCTCTGGCATCCATCTCTAAGCCCTTCTCCTGAAGGCCCAAAGGAGATGACTTCGAGGAAACTCCCTTGCTATGAGACGTGAAAGGATTTTTTCGAGATATTTTAAGTCTTCAGCCTGGTGATCTTCCTTGAAAAAGCCCCTTTCTTCCAGACGATATCCTTGAGAGAGTTTTACAATACGGACCAGACGATTTCTCTTTTTGCAAAGGAGATCCAGACATTCACCTTCTTCAAGCTCCTGGGCCTGCTGTAAGGCCCATTTCAGGGCCTTTTCAATATTGATCCGCGCCATGAGGCGCATTTTAGGAAGAAATTGCCATCTCAACAAGCATCTGGAAGAAGTGTAAAAGTTTGGACTTAATCTGACAGTTGCCCCCTCCAGAGTTCCTCGGCGAGAAAGCTACTCCTCCTTCTCTTGCCGGTACATCTCAGCCTTTACTCCGAAACTTCCCAGCCAAAAAGCTCGGCCTGTTTCAGGACCGTCTGGGTGGCTTTCTCCTGTTTATCCGGCGGGTAGCCGTACTTACGAAGAAGGCGTTTTACCATGACGCGGAGTTTGGCCCGGGCACTTTCGCGCACGGTCCAGTCTATGGTTACGTTTTGGCGTACGGTCTTTACAAGTTCACGGGCAAGTTCACGTAAGGTTTCATCTCCCAACACCTTTACGGCGCTATCGTTGGCCGTAAGCGCCTCGTAGAAGGCAAGCTCTTCTTCGGAAAGTCCCAGCTTTTCCCCTCGCCTGTAAGCCTCGCGCATTTCCTTGGCTAACTTGATAAGTTCTTCAATCACCTCGATGGTGCTGATGGCCCGGTTGTGATAGCGCCGGATGGTCTTTTCAAGAAGCTCCGAAAACTTCCTGGCCTGGACCAGGTTTTTCCTCCGGCGCACTTTGATCTCGTCGTTAATGAGCTTGCGCAGTAACTCTACGGCCAGGTTTTTCTGGGGCAAATTACGCACCTCAAGCAGAAACTCGTCGGAAAGGATGGA
>JALSPN010000191.1 GCA_026985945.1 Thermodesulfobacteriales bacterium | reverse complement strand
AACCCGCCCCCCCACATTAAGGGCAAGCCTTTCATTCACAAGGAGAAAAAGATTGGCAAAATAAGAAATGGTATAGAGATGGTCGTCAAAATCTTTGGTTCCCCAGGCGGAGGAGTAATAAAAATCTCCCTCTTCCCGGTAATATTCGATTCCAGCAGAGAGAAGGGCAAAATCGCGATAACGGAAGTGGTTCAAGAAGACCACCGGGAAGACTTCTCCCCGGTATAGGCCATCGCTTGGAGAGTCGGTTACCGGGCTACCATCGGAGCGATATCCCAGGATCCCGTCATCTTTATCTTTCAGATCCCTGCGATGGAAGTGATAACCAAGAGTTAGGGAGGTATCCCACCAATCGGTAGGGGTTAGGGAGAACTTTAAGTGGGAAAGCAGAAGAGTTTGCCTTCTTTCGGCGTGGGGATCGTTGTAAGCCCTGAAACTCTGCCAGTCCCACTGCGTATAGTTTAAGCAACCATAAGAATACCTGGTGGTGAGATCTATCCGAAGGGTTTTTAAAGGCCGAGAGCGAGATGAGGAAAAAGGCTCCCAGTTGAGATTGGCATCGAAAGTGTTTTCCCGGAATTTGCTATCTTTATAAAGGCCATCGGTATTAATTCCGGCCCAACCCAGGTAGTAACCAAAAGAGTGAAGGCTGCCTTTTAGATGCCCTCTTGCCCTTCGAGTCTGATAGCGCCCGTAGTAGCCTTTGACCTCGGCCTCAAAGGGGCCTCCTCCCCGCGGGGAGAGGAGATTAATGGCCCCTGTCATGGCGTTTGAGCCGTAAAGGGAGCTTTGAGGGCCGCGGACGATTTCGATTCGTTCCAGATTTTCGGCGTCCATCCAGCTCCAGAGGTCACCAAAATCGTTTCCGGGATAGGTGGGGTCGTAAACGCGCACCCCATCGAAAAGGACAGCCACATCCTGGCTCTTTCCCCCTCGCAGGCGAAGGTATCCCCATTGTCCAAGCCAGCCGTTGTGTTTGATGGAGATGGAAGGATAGGTCTCAAGCGCCTGATAAAGGCCCTGGATCTCTCGCTGATCTATTTCTTTTCTCGTGATAACACTTACCGAGTCCGGCAGTTTGACAAGCTCCACGGGGGCACGGGTGGCGGTAACCACCACCTCTCCCAGATTTCTGGGATTTTGCTGGGCTAAAAGGTTTTGGAAAGAAAAGAGGACCAGGAACAAGGACGCGCCTAAAAAAACTTTAGCCAGAATTTTAAACATTCCTCCCTCCTTTGAGAGTTTTTAAGGCTCTCGCCGAAGGGAGCTCCGGGAGGTTTCCGAGGAAGGGCCAGCTGACCTCTCTCGGAAACGGAGCAGGAAGCCCCGAAGCTCCGCTTCCTCAGAGGGGTTCAGGCCGGTCTCCCGGCTCCCGGATCATCCTACTCACCGCGCCTTCCCGGAAGGCTTAAACACCTTCCAGTGGCCTGTCACCCATTATGGCGAGTGGGGAATGGGGAATAGCCAGTGGTAAAAAATTCTACTCGCTACTTGCTACTTTATACTCTCCATAATGGGCCTAGCGGCTTTCGTCCCCGGTCACGGTTGCGGGCCAGCGCCGGATTTTCACCGGACTTCCCGTTTCACCCGCTTCTAACGGGCACCTGAACCCCTGCCATCAAAGAGCTGGCACTACTGATATACTTTTTTTATTTTTGTGTCAACAAGGCAAAGAATTTTCCAAAATGAACACGTAACAGGTTGAGTTTTTAATTTGGAAGATTCGAGTAAATGGTATGGGCCATATACAAAAAATTGTAAAATTTTCTACCACCAAAAATTGAAGATATAAGCAGAAATGACCGGAAGGCTCTATCCTCTTTCAGCCATCGTAGGGCAGGAAGAAATGAAGCTTGCCCTCATGCTCTGTGCGATAAACCCGCGACTTTCGGGAGTGCTCCTTTCCGGAGAAAAGGGCACGGGAAAGTCCACCGCCGCCAGGGCCCTGGCCCGTCTTATCGAGGGGCCTTTCGTGAATCTTCCCCTTTCGGCCACGGAGGAACGATTGATCGGTCATCTTTGCCTGGAGGAGGCCTTAAAGCACGGTCGAAGGGTCTTCGTGCCGGGCCTTCTCTCTCAG
>JALSPN010000190.1 GCA_026985945.1 Thermodesulfobacteriales bacterium | reverse complement strand
TCCCTCTTAAGGGTTCACCTCCGTAAGGGGCGAATTAGTTATCTTCCTCCATTTCTGGATCAGGCCGACCTTCTGGAGCCTTTTGAGAATTTGCGTTCCTCTTTTGTCAACTATCTTCGGGCCTCTTATGTCTGCGAGCTGGTGGAATGCCTTTTTCGTCCCTTCTCGGGCCAGGAAGCCTTCAGGCCCCTTCTGCAGGTCCTTTATCTTTTGAATGCTTCTCCTCCCCCCTGGGCATTACTTAAGCTTCATTTCGAACTCCAGATGCTTCACCTGAGCGGTTTTGCGCCCAAATTGAAGGAATGCTCCCGTTGTGGCAAAAAGCCTTCTGGAAAAAGGAGATACTTTTCCACAAGAGACGGTGGGGTGATTTGTGAAGGGTGTTTTCGGGAAGGAGATCTTTTTCTTTCCCCGGCGGTCCAGGCCTTTCTTCAACACCTGACCCGCCTTGGTTTTGAAAAATTAAGTCGTTTGCGACCTGCCGCCGAAAATTTAAAGGAGGCCGAAAAGATAATCGAAGAGTTCGTTTTATTCGTGGTTGATAGGGAAATTGGTTCTTTACGAATTTTGAAAGAAATGCTTTAAAAACAGCCAAATTTGAAGGGAGGCGCGTCTTTGAAGGGCTTCAACGAGCGGCAATATGTGCTCAACGGGCTGGCTGCCAGGGAATCCTGGCGGCTTTTCAAGATAATGGCAGAGTTTGTGGAGGGTTTTGAAGAGCTTCCCAAGGTCTATCCGGCGATAACCATTTTTGGCTCCACGCGGGTTACTCCCGGGCATCCGTATTATCAGAAAGCGGAAGAGATAGCCCGGCTTTTGGCTAAAGAGGGTTTTTCCGTGATCACCGGCGGTGGCCCGGGTATTATGGAGGCCGCCAACAAAGGGGCTGCTGAAGCCGGGGCCTACTCTGTAGGCCTCAATATAAAATTGCCCCGGGAACAGCAACCCAATCCTTATGCCAATATTAAGCTGGAATTTCGTTATTTTTTCGTCCGTAAAGTGATGATGGCCAAATATGCCGTGGGGTTTATGTGTCTGCCCGGGGGCTTCGGAACGCTGGATGAATTCTTTGAGGCCGTAACCCTTGTCCAGACCCACAAGATTCGACCGGTGCCCATTGTGCTGGTGGAGAAAAAATTCTGGGCCGGGCTGGAAGCCTGGATGAAAGAAAGACTTCTTCACGAGGGGATGATCTCTGAAGAGGATCTGGAGCTTTTTGCCGTCCTTGATGAGCCACGGGAAATTGTGGCTTTTTTGAAAGAGAAGGCCAGGGCCTATAAGCTCCTTTCTCGTCTCGAATCTACCTAGAAGAGACCTTTGCAAAACATCTTTTCTTAAGACCCAGTCAAGGATCCGTTCCCATTTTTCGGAACGAAAAATAGGAACTGATCCCTTGTGGTTGTGCTTGCAATACTGCTCTTAACCATTTTGCAAAGGCCTCCTAGAAGTTTTTTGACTCTGAGCCTGGGTGATACTCATGACCGCTAAATTACGCAGAATATTTATCTTTTGCGTCTCTTCTGTAGAAAAGGGCTTCTCTCTAAAAGCAATGATCATTCCCAGGGGTTTTCCAAAAACGATGAGGGGTGAGAAGAGGACGTCTGTTTCAGATGGGAGGGGAAATTTTTCTAGTTCCGGGATAGAAATCTTTTTCCCGGCCCATTCTACCCCTTTTTGAAAGATTTCAGAAGTTATATCCCCCAGTGGTAGGGTAAGATTTTTGAAACTGCCGTTTAAAGAGCCTACGGCAACGCGAATTTTAAGGGCCCTTTGGGAGGGCTCAAAAAGTCCCAGAAGGACTCCCCGACATTCAAAAGCCCGGCAGATAGTTTCAAGGACCATAAAGATGACATCCTGATACTTGCTTTCTGGAGATGCCAGGAGGGTGGTGATTTCGGCAAGGGCCTTTTGGAAGAAGTCTTCCCTTTGATGAGAGGCCGGTTCTTGAGGGCTTTCAGACTCTGAAGTTTTTAGAGCAAGATATTTTTCAAATGGTCTATACAATTCTTTGGTGGCCCGAAAGGCAAATTCAATCAGACTTTGAGCCTTGCTTTCTTTGAGCTTTAGTTCCTTTAAAAGGTTTTT
>JALSPN010000189.1 GCA_026985945.1 Thermodesulfobacteriales bacterium | reverse complement strand
TATAATTTGAGGCATATCCTTGGCCATGGAAAAGAAAAAAGATAAAGATTTTAAGGACCTTGGCCCTCTTTTCGTAAAACTGGTGGAGATTGTAGCCCGGTTGCGGGCTCCAGACGGCTGCCCCTGGGATCGAAAACAGACCCCCGAAAGCCTCAAAAAATACGTTCTTGAAGAGGCCTACGAAGTTACCGAAGCTATCGAACGTAAGGAACCCCTCCTGGTTTGTGAAGAAATTGGCGACCTCCTCTTTCTTTTGATCTTTCTGGCTTATCTTTACGAAGAGGCCGGAGTTTTCCACCTCTCCGATGTGCTTACTCTTTGTGCCGAAAAGATGATCCGTCGTCATCCCCACGTTTTCGGGGAGAGAAAACTCACCGCCGCCGAAGAGGTAATCTCTCAATGGCAGAAGATAAAAGAGAAAGAGGCCCGGGAAAAAGGGAAAAAGGCCTCTATCCTGGGTGATCTTCCCAAAAATCTTCCGGCTCTTCAGCGGGCTTTTCGCCTGGGGGAGAGGGCCGGGCGCGTGGGCTTTGACTGGGAAAACCCAAAGGATCTTCTCGCCAAAGTCCAGGAGGAAACCGGAGAACTCCTCAGGGCCCTTGGAGATAAAGATGAGGTCGCAATCTTTGAAGAGCTGGGGGACCTCCTCTTTACCATGGCCAATCTTGCGCGCAAACTGGGGGTTAACCCCGAAGAGGCCCTGAAAGCCGCCAACGAAAAATTTGAAAAACGCTTCCGGAAAATGGAAATACACTTTAAGAACCAGGGAAGGGATTTAAAAGAAGTTTCCCTTTCTGAGATGGACGCCGTCTGGGAAGAAATCAAAAAGGGGGATTAACCCCCCCTTTTGATAGCCTTAAATGACCCTGATCTCAAAAGGCTCACTTATCCAGGTGCCGTGAAGATTGCAGTTCTCAACGGCCTCAAGCCTGGTGTCTTTCTCCAGTCGGATTTTGAAGGTGGCCTCTGAAGCCGCAACCCCTCCCACCGGATAATCTACCTCGGCAATTTTTTGTCCATTTGCCAGGAGATAAATCTTCGTGATCCAGTGGTTGGGTTTGGAAGGATGGGTCACCATAAAGCCGACCTTCACCTTTACCTCAAACCACTCCCCGGAGCCTACCACTTTGGGAGCAATGATAGCGGGAACATGCTTTTTCTCAAGAAGAGAAGGATTTTCTCTGTTTTTAAGGCGGTTGAGTTTTTTGTCTTCTTTTTTAGCGGAAGGAATATATTTTTCTTTGTATTCTTTGACTTTTTCTTCAAAATTATAAGCCCGGGCCTCCTTCAGAGAAACCAAAAAAGCCAACCCTCCAAGGACCCCCTTTAAAAAATCCCTTCTTTCCATCACGTCCTCCTTCTAAAAATTTATAAAAATTATAAGCTCAAAAGCCTAAGAAACCAAGAAAATTTTTATTACAAAAGATAATTTTGGTTGAAGGCCTGGTCAGAGATATTTCTTAATTTTCAAATCTTCATCAATTATATGTGTTATAAGCCAGTCGTGTAAAAAATGGAGAAGATCCATTTTGCTGGCCAATCCGGAATCAAATTTTTCTTTAAATTTAAAGACTTCGTAGAGAAGTTTTTCGTGAGCGCGCCGATGATGACTCAATTCTGGGAACCTGATTCGTTCCATAAGGGCTTCTTCGTCTCGAAAGTGTTCTTCTGCATAACGCACCAATTCCATCAAAATAATGTCAATGAGTTTTTTAGAACAGGCTTCCTGAATACGATCGTATAAAAAATTCAAGAGTGAAACTAAACGTCGGTGTTGATTATCAATCTTGTGATCTCCGATACAATAACATGGTTTCCAAAGAACGAAACTCATGGGCCACCCCCATCCGGGATATAGCCCACCCCTCCATACAGTTTTTCGGCATTTAAAGATTAAAAATCAAAAATATTAGTCCAACAATCATTGGGTCCGTTCCTATTTTTCGGAACGAAAAACAGGAACGGACCCGAAGCTAATGTTGACTAAAAAATTGCTCCCACTAATAAAAGTCGAAATTGTCTGATTAGACAGCTTCTATTTTCGGAAAGGCCCCTTTAAATTTGGCAATTTTTAATTCCATACCCCATCAATTTTGGCCCCGCATTCCGGGCAAGTTCCCTCTTCGGTGATGCGGAAGAGATTCACCATAAAACCGTAACGTTCGATAAGAAGGGCCCCACATTGCCAGCAGTAGGTATTTTCCCCCTCCTCCCCTGGAACATTGCCGGTATAAACATATTTCAGCTCTTCTTCTTTCCCTATTCGGTAGGCCATGCGCAGGGTTTCCACCGGGGTAGCAGGCCTGGTAAGGAGCTGATAACGGGGATAAAACCTGGTCACGTGCCAGGGAGTTTCTGGGCCCAATTCTTCCCTAATAAAGCGGGCAATGTCTCTCAGTTCAGCCGGGTCGTCATTTTTTCCCGGTATAATCAAAGTGGTGACCTCGAGCCAAACCCCCAGCTTTTTGAGATGTTTGAGGGTTTCCAGAACCGGTGCCAACCGGGCCTTACAGTGCTTGCGATAAAACTCTTCACGAAAGGCCTTAAGATCTATGTTGGCACCGTGAAGATGGGGATGGATAGTATCCAGGGCTTCAATAGTCATATAACCGTTTGAGACGAAAATATTTCGAAGCCCTCTTTTAGTGGCCAGACGGGCACAATCATAAGCAAACTCAAAGAAAACGGTAGGTTCGTTATAAGTGTAAGAAATTGTCTGGCAAGCCGTGGCTAGAGCCGCATCCACCACCTCTTCGGGGGTGGTATCCTCGCCTATTACTCTTCCCTCTATCCGGGGATACTGAGAAATCTCAAAATTCTGGCAAAAATCACATTGAAAATTACACCCCACCGTCCCAATGGAATAACTCCGTGATCCAGGTAAAAAGTGAAAAAGGGGTTTTTTTTCAATAGGATCTACGTGTTTAGCGATAATCTTTCCATAGACCAGGGAATAAAGGATGCCATTTTCATTGTAGCGCACATGACAAATTCCGAATTTCCCGGCCGGGATTTTACAGCGATGGTTACAAAGATGGCACCGCACCATCCGGTCTTCAAGCTTTTCATAAAGCTGGGCTTCTCTCATATTTTGAACCTCCTCGCTCCAGCTTTTATCTTGAAATTAGGCATTCACACGAAATTGTAAATTCCATACAGGCTTAAAGTTTTTATTTAGAAGATCGAAAGATAAGAAAAGAAAAAACGGAAAGGAGGCCCCAATGAGCCAGTCCCTCATTTTAGATGCCCTCAAAGATTCCGTTAAGGAAGTCCTCACGACCTTTACCGGAACCGCCCCTCAGCCGGAAAAAAGTTTTATTCGCCACGAACTTGAGGCCCTGGGCGAAGTCTCTGCCGTGCTGGGCCTCACAGGAAAAGGATTTACGGGGAGTTTTGTGGTGAGTTTCAATAAGGATTGCATCCTTGGCATCGTAGAGGCCCTCTTTGGTCAAAACCCGGGAGAAATCAATGACGAAGCCCGGGACGCCGCCGGAGAGATGGCCAACATGATCTGCGGTGCTTTCAGAAGACATTTTGAACAAAATGGTATAAGTCTTCAAAGCTCTACCCCGGTAATCGTAACCGGGGAAAACCACGTTTTAGATATCCTCTGTAAATCTAAAAGGCTTGTAATTCCTTTCTCTCTCAATGGCTCGAAGCTCTTCATAGAATTTTGTCTGGATAAAGGGTAAGTTTTTTACAAAATTGAAAACTTCTCTTTTTCTTTTATCACATTTTTGTTATCAAAAATTCTACCAAAAAACTATATAATTTTTTTAAATCCTTATTTATCAAACCAATAAAACATTAGGCATATTCATTGCATGACCCCTTCCCAAAAAAATTTGGGAGGGTTTTTTTATGAATGTAGGTGATGTTGCCTTTATGATGGTTGCCACTGCTCTGGTCATGCTCATGACCCCTGGCCTGGCCCTTTTTTATGGTGGTCTGGTAAGAGCTAAAAACGTCCTTTCCATCATTATGCAGTGTTTTATTGCTCTGGGGCTCATAAGTCTTATCTGGTTTATTTATGGCTACAGCCTGGCCTTCGGCCCTGACAAGGGCAAACTTATTGGGGATTTTTCCTATCTTTTTTTAAAAGGTGTAGGGTTTAAACCCGGGCCTGCTGATACCATTCCTCATCTTCTCTTTTGTGCTTTCCAGCTCATGTTTGCCATCATCACCCCCGCCTTGATCACGGGGGCCTTTGCCGAACGGATGAAATTTTCGGCTTACTTAATTTTTACGGCCCTCTGGCTCACTTTTGTCTATTTACCGCTTTGCCATTGGGTCTGGGGAGGTGGCTGGATAGGGGAGCTCGGAGCCCTTGACTTTGCCGGTGGAACGGTGATCCACATCGCAAGTGGAGCCTCGGCCCTGGCGGCGGCCATAGCCCTCGGTCCAAGAGTGGGCTGGCGACGAGAGCCCATTCATCCCCATAATCTTCCGCTTACCGTCCTGGGAGCAGGGCTTCTCTGGTTCGGATGGTTTGGTTTTAATGCCGGTTCTGCCCTGGCTGCGGACAATATCGCCGTCCTGGCCTTCATGAACACCCATCTTGCTGCCGGTCTGGCGGCCCTTTCCTGGGCCCTTGCAGAATGGATTTTCCAGGGCAAACCAACTACCCTCGGAGCAGTGTCTGGCGCTGTAGCCGGTCTGGTAGCCATTACCCCGGCGGCAGGTTTTGTCCCGGTCTGGAGCAGCATTATTATTGGTATAGGTGCTGGTATCATTTGCTATCTGGCCGTCCTTCTCAAACCCAGAATCGGATATGACGACGCCCTGGACGTAGTCGGGGTTCACGGGGTAGGAGGACTTTTCGGAGCCCTTATTACCGGTGTTTTCGCCAGCACCACAGTAAATCCCGGTGGGGCCAATGGACTCCTTTTCGGAAATGCCAAACAGCTCTGGATTCAGGCGGTTGGAGCCTTCACCGCGGTTATCTACTGCTTCATCCTATCTTTTATCCTCCTGAAAATTGTTAACGCCCTGGTGGGCCTGCGGGTGGAAAGAGAGGCCGAAATCCAGGGACTTGATCTTTCCGAACACGGCGAAAGCGGCTATTACCTATCGTAATAGCACCCTCCCCACGGGGGGCGGGAATAAATCCCGCCCCCTTTTCTATTTCCGGGTTAGCAGAGTAGAGAAGTGCTCGATATTATTTCGGTATTATATTTCAAGGAAAATGCTCACTTTGGCTTTTTCACCCAAAAGGTGTGCTAGTGAGTAGCGAAGGGGATCTCCCTCCCCCTCCCTACGAGGAGGGGAGGATTAACCGGAACTTAGGGCTTAATCCGGCCCTTCGGAAAGGGGCCGGAAATCTCGTTATTTTAGAAGAGAAACATCCATACAATGATATTTTCTTAAACCCTAGAATCATGAAGTTTGAGTGTCACATAGAAAGTGCTCCCAGTAATAGAAGGATTAGCCAGGTTTTCCCGGAAGCAATAGATAGAGGCTTGTGCCAGTTCCCCTTCCGAAGAGACCTCCAGGGAGAAATATCCTTAACAAACTAGAAAATAAAGTAAAATCCCCAAAAGCAAAAATAAATAACTTAATATATGGAAAAGAATAAAAAAAGAGAGTTCAGACTCATTGGGAGCGTAGCGTATATATAAACGATAAGCTATCAAATTGGCCAAAGAAGCAAAAAGACTACCAAAACCCCCTACATTTACTCCCCACAATAAAGCTTTCCAGTAATGAGTAAAGTCACAAAAAAGCAGAGCAGCGGGAACATTACTTATAAATTGGCTAGCCAACAAAGATCCCAAGAAAACATGAAAAGGATCTTTAAAGTGAAAATGTAGAATATCTTTAAGATTATCTGTAAAACCAAAAAAGAAGAAAAAAGTTAAAAGTAAAGTATAATCAACCTTAAGACTTTCAAAATCAAGAATAGAAATTATAAATAAAATGAAAAGACCAACCCAAAAAGGCAAAATCTTAAGAGTCACCAATATAAAAAGAAGAAAAGCGAACAAAAAATAGAAATTTGAACGATTAAATGACACCGTTAGAGAATCAGTAACGGGAACATATTTCCATAAAAGAACAGCCATAAGAAAAAGAAAAAAGCCGGTTGCCAAAGAGAGGGAAAAAATAGCCTTTAAAAAATCCAGAAATTGAAGCTGATAAAACCAATAAATAAAAAGATTTTGGGGATTACCAAAAGGTGTAAGGCTTGAACCAGCATTGGCTGCCAAAGCTACCATGATGACCAAAAGCCTTTTGCGGGAAATATTTAATTTCATAGCCAAAGGAACACCTATTAAAACAGCAGCATCATTGGTGATAAACATGGCCAAGCCAAAAATTCCCAAAACAAGCTTAAGGCCGATCATCCGGCCAGCACTTAAACGACTGGCCAGGGCCTTAAAAAATTCACCCTTTTCAAGCCCTTTGATCAGGGCAAGATAAACCCAAAGAATAAAAAGGATTTCAGCGTCCTGACGGGTATAACGAGGAAGCCGTTTGACTAACAAAGAAGTAAGAAAACAGCCAGCAAAGGCCCCTGTAAGAAGCCATTCCTTCACGAGAGCCTGGTATCCTTTTTTAATAAAATTGGCCATCAAGAACCCATTTGCCGCTTTGCCAGGAAAATGGTCTTACATTAAGATTTTAGTTAGGATGATTTGAAAATGAAACGCTGGCGCAGACGCTATTACGATTTTTTCTCTTATTTTTACGATCAAATTATTGCTCTCCACAGCAGAGACAGGAGCGCCCTTTTGCGCCGTTTCCTTCTTGAGAAGACCGGGGTAAGAAAAGGAACCTATCTTCTTGACCTCTGCACTGGAACGGGAGCCGTAGCCTTAACAGCAGCCCGTTTCGTCTCTGAAAATGGTCTTATTATAGGAGTTGATTTTTCAGAAGGCATGCTAAAGAGGGCCCAGAGAAAGGCCCGCTCTCTCGGGCATCCTCGACTTTTCTGGATCCTGGCCCATGTAGGAGAACTCCCCCTGGCTTCTCACACTTTCGATGTGGTCACTTGCTCTCATGCCATGTATGAGCTTGACCCTCCAAGCAGAGAAGCCACTTTGAGAGAGATAAAAAGGGTCCTTAAGCCTGGAGGGGTCTTTGGAATGATGGAGCATTGTGAACCCCAAAATCCTTTCATTCGGCTACTTTATTATCTGCGTTTACTGAGCTTTGGCTCTCGTGAGAACCGCTCCTTTGCCCGGGATGAAAGACCCTATTTAAAGAGATACTTTTCTTCCGTAGAAAGGATTTTATCTCCCAGCGGGAATTCTAAACTTCTTCTGGCTCATGCCTGAAGATTTGGCCCTGCTAAAAGAAGAACTCTTTGATTTTTGTCTCCTTCGACAAAAAGACGAAGGAGGTTTTGGGGCCACCCCTTATTTACCGCCCACCGTCGAAGACACTTATTTTGCAGTAGAAATTCTATCCCTTTTGAAGGCCCCTTTTCCGAAAAAAGAAACATCTTTGTTTCTCAGAAAGAAAGGAAGGTCTCCCCTTTCTCCTCGTCTGGCCTATTTCATTAAAAGAGCCCTTTTCCTGCTGGGAGAAAAAGATTTTAAGCCCGCTTTGAGGTTTTCTTCTCAAAAGGATCTCGAAGAAAGCTATTATCTAAAACTCCTGGGCCAAAAAGTTCCCCCAGTAAATGTCCTTCCAGAAACTCTTACCGTTAAGGAACTTTATTTCTTGGCCTTTATAGAACCAACAGAGGCTAGAAAATTCGTTTCCTTAGTGCTTGATTCTCAAAATCCTGATGGAGGGTTCGGATTCTATCCCGGTTCAACCTCGTATCTTGAAAATTCATATTATGCCTTTTTCTTTTTAAAACGCCTGAGATTAAGCCCCAGAAATCCGAAAAAACTGAGAAACTTTATCTTTTCCTGCTTTCGAAAGGGGGGTTTTGCTCGGTCTCCTCAAGGAATTCCCTTCCTGGAAAGCACTTACCAGGCTTTGCAAATCTTATCTTCTTGGCCCTGAAAATATTGGAAAGGGGGGACAAAGTCCCCCCAGAAAAACTTAAAGATAGTAAGCGGTTTCACTGTGTTCGGTCACATCAAGGCCGGCAACTTCTTCTTCGGGCTCAATCCGCAAACCAAAGATTAGATCGGCAACCTTAAGGAGAATCCAGGTTACTACAAAAGTGTAAAGTCCTACAGCAACTATCCCCAGCACCTGTGCTGCCAGAAAAGAACTACCACCAAAAAGGAGGCCATTAGCACCGTCAGGATTGATGGCCTTGGAGGCTAAAATTCCCAAGCAGAAAGTTCCCAGCATCCCTCCTACGCCGTGAATACCTACAACATCCAGGCTGTCATCATAACCCAAAACATTTTTAAGCAATACCGCACCGTAGCAGATAAGGCCCGCCAAAAAGCCTATCAAGACGGCACTGTGGGCTGAAACAAAACCTGCAGCCGGAGTAATAGTGGCCAGCCCCGCAATGGCTCCGCTGCAAGCACCCAGGGTCGTGGGTTTCCCCTGATGGATCCATTCAAGAAGAGCCCAGGTCCCAAGACCAAGTGCTCCTGCTAGATGAGTGTTTACAAAGGCTTGAGCGGCAATACCGTTTACGGCCAGGGCAGAACCCCCATTAAAACCAAACCATCCGAACCAAAGGAGCCCTGTTCCAATTACGGTGAGGGGTAAATTATGTGGCATGAAGGCCTCCCGCCGAAAACCCTTACGCGGACCGATCACAATTGCAGAAGCTAGCGCTGCTACTCCGCAGGTAAGATGAACTACCAACCCTCCCGCAAAATCAAGCACCCCTTTCTGGGCTAACCATCCACCACCCCAGATCCAGTGGCAGACCGGGCTATAAACCAGAAGAGACCAAAGGACCGTAAAAAGTAAAAAACCCTTAAAACGAACTCTTTCAGCAAAGGCTCCTGTAATGAGGGCCGGAGTAATAATGGCAAACATACACTGATAGATCATGAAAACTATGTGGGGGACCGTAGAAGCATAATCTGGACTAGGTTCTTGCCCAAC
>JALSPN010000188.1 GCA_026985945.1 Thermodesulfobacteriales bacterium | reverse complement strand
ATATGTTATTATTTATCAGAGGTGTTAGGGAGGATAAAAGAGGAGGAGTGCAAGAAAGGCAAGAAGAGTATTTTTTTAGTTGGGTTGAGGGGGGTGAAGAGGGTTTTTGAGAGAGATATGTTTGAGGGAGGTAGAGAAGATTTGGGAGATTTTAGTTGAGAATGAGACCAAATTTAGAATGGATTTAGTATTTAACTTGGTGGCCAAAAGTGTCCAGTAGTATGTTCAAGCCCCACATACACGAAAAAAAGCGGGGTAAAAACCAAAACTAACGGGTCAATAATTCCCTTTACACTGCTCAGGGTGGCAGGCGAGACCCGCAGGGTAGCGGCAAAGGGGACCATAAAGCGTCGCGAAAAGGCAAGCCCGCCTGTAAAAGCGCCCAGAATTTCCGGGGCCCCAAAACGTTTGGCCAGGTAAGCCAGAAAAAAGATCAACGAAAGGATGGTAGAGGGCACAAAATCGTAGCTTTTTAGCTTGCGTGCCAGAAAGTCGATGAGGAGGGCGATGAAATGGGCTGCTAAGGGAGACAAAAAGAAGAACGTGAAAATATAAAAGCCATAAGTAAAGGTGGTTACAAAGCTAAGAGTTCCTGTCTCGGCGAATTCGTAAAGAAGAGTCAAAAGCAAGACCCCCAGGATATCATCTACCACCGCGGCCGCGAGAACGATTTGGGCACCGCGAGTTTCCAGGTGGCCCAAATCATGAAGGATGCGCACCGTTACCCCGATACTGGTAGCAGCAAGAGTCCCCCCGATAAAAAGCGAGGCGGTGGCAGGAAGGCGCATAAAGTAATACGCCACTCCAAACCCCAGGAAAATAGGTAATAAAGCTCCCAGAAGGGCCACGCAAAAGGCCTGAAAACCTGTGCGGCGAAGATACGCCAGATCTACCTCCAGGCCGATCTCAAAAAGAAGGAGGATGATGCCGATCTCTGCCAGAAATTTGAGGACCTCCCGAGGCTCAATCCAGCCCAAAAGGCTAGGCCCTAACAATAACCCGGTAAAGATCTCTCCCAGGACTGCTGGTATCCCGAAACGATTAAAAAGACTTCCAAATATACGGGCCAGGAAAAAGATAAGGGCCAAATTGAGAAGAAGGGCATGAAGATCTACCTTCATCTGGCCTCCATTTTTTCTGCAAAATGAAAAGCAAGATATAAAAGATGATCGCCTTTAATCAAAGAGTGGCACCAGGAAGGCGGGATCTGAGACAGGCCATAATAAAAGCCAGCTACGCTCCCCACCACTGCGGCTGTGGTATCTGTGTCTTCCCCCAGAGAGACGGCAAGTTTTAATGCCTCCCGGAAATTATTAGTCCGGGCAAGGATCCAGAAGGTGGCCAGCAAAGTGTGGACCACGTAGCCAGAAGCCCGGATTTCTTCTTTTTTGAGGTGAAAAAGGCGCCCTTTCCAGAGAAGATCGAAATGGGACATTTCTTTAGCAAAAGGTAGATTCCGGGAATAAAAGCACATTCCCCTTTCTCTTACATAAAGAAAGGCCTCGTTTAAAGTCATTTTTTGCGAAAGTCCTTTCAATAGGAGGGCGTAAAGCCCGCAGGCCAGCAACACCCGCGGATGAGCATGGGTAAGAGATGAGGCCTCATGCACGCTGGCCAAAAGTGTCTCTTCTGGAGAGGAAATAAACCACAACACCACCGGTGCCATACGCATAAGGCTTCCGTTACCACAATCTCTTTCCCCTCTCCCCCCGGCTTTTTCAGGTGGCAGACCGGCGGCGTAACGCCAAAGGGCCCTCACAGTGGCCCGCCCGAAACCAAGAGGCCTGCCATGGGGAGTGAAATATCCTTCTTTAAGCCAGAGGTAGAAACGCTGTGCCAGGTCGTGGAGATCAAGCCTTCCTTTGGCAAGGAGGCTTTCGGCTGTGATAAAAGTGAGCGAGGTATCATCCGACCAGGTTCCGGCTGGATATGACCCCTGAGGAAGGTAGCAGAATCTGACCTCTTTTAGCTCTTTTGCTGAACATCCCTCAAAAGGAAAACCCAGGGCGTCCCCCACGGCCACTCCTATCAAAGAGCCGGCAATTTTTTCTTTTATCTTGTCAGCGACTTTTTTGCCTACTAGTTTTGCCCTCATGTGGTCGGATGCCTCCCGTAAAAAAACTTATGTGAGAGAGAAGTTTTCCCGGGTAACACGGCGCTACGATCTGGTAAACGCCCTTGGGAGTTTCGGGCTTGACCATTGGTGGCGTTACTTGACCGTCAAAAAGATAGCCACCTGTTCCGGGCCGGTGTTAGACCTCTGTGCCGGCACCCTGACGCTGGCCAGAGAAATCGTAAGGCAACGCCCCCGTACAGTCATCGCCCTTGACCTTACCATGGAAATGCTCACCTACGGAAGATTCCGCCTGGCACATCATCCAGCAAATACTTTTATTTTCCCTGTCCAGGCAGATGCCGAAAACCTCCCTTTTGGAAACAGCACCTTTTCTGCGGCCACGGTGGCCTTTGGGATCAGGAATCTCCCCCATCCTGAAAGATGTTTTGAAGAGGTTTTTCGGGTCTTAAAGCCTGGTGGTAAATTCGCCATTTTGGAATTTTCCCGGCCTGAAGTCCCGCTTTTTGCCACTCTTTACCGGATCTATCTCTTCCGTTTCATGCCTTTTCTGGGGGGAAGGCTCACCGGAGATCGGGAGGCCTATCAATACCTGGCCCGCTCTATTGAAAGCTTCCCACCACCAGAAAAGATCTCTCTTCAACTTGAGGGTGCTGGTTTTAAAAGAGTTAGCTTTGAACAAATTACCCTTGGAATCGTAACTATCTATACCGCCCTGAAGCCTTAAAGCTAAATTCCGCGAACCCTCTCTCCTTATCCCTAAGGAGAGAGAGAAAGAAATTTCCCTGGAGCGTCCAAATTTCTGCGGACTGCTCGGCTCTTAGATTAGCTGAACTGCCCCGGGATTTCTGGAGGCTCTATTTTGTGAGGCCACTGTCTGATCCTGGCTTGCTCTTCGCTGGTTACTCCAGCACGTTTGCCCAGGTCAATTTCTTTGTGGCGCACCCACCGACGAAGGGTTTTGGGAGAACCACCAATTTTTTTTCGGCCACAGAGCTGATCGCAGACCATTGGGATGGGCATTGCCGCTGGTTTTCTAAAAATAGTGCATAGGCGCGCTTCCTTTTGGTAGTATAATTGAAGGATAGCGGGGAAGTTCCTTCCCTGTTTCACAAACATGGGGAAGGAGGGCTAATTTAAGAGCCGAGCAGTCCGCAGAAATTTGGACGCTCCAGGGAAGGGTCAGCTTACCCTTCCCCATTTCCCTTTTTTCATCTGGCACAGGATAAACATACAAGGAAAGAAAATTAAAAAGAGGAGGTAGTTTTGAGCTGGGAAGAGAAGGCCCGAACTATCCTTGATACTTCTCTTAAGGTAAAGCGGAATTTCTGGGAACAGGAGAGGGAAAAAATCTTTGAAGCGGCCCGGGTTATTTCTGAGGCTTTAAGGAAAGGGGGAAAGCTTCTCGTCTTTGGTAACGGGGGTTCTGCCGCTGATGCTCAGCATCTGGCGGCAGAATTTGTCAATCGTTTCCGGTGTGAAAGGGAGCCTCTTCCGGCCCTTGCTCTCACTACTGACACCTCTATCCTTACGGCTATAGCCAACGATTACGCCTTTGAGGAGGTGTTTGCCAAACAGATTGCCGCCTTGGGCCAGCCTGGAGACGTGGCTTTAGGTATCAGCACCAGCGGGCGTTCAGCAAACGTCCTGAAGGCCCTGGAGAAGGCCCGTCAAAAGGGTCTTTTTACCATCGGGCTTGGGGGGGGAGAGGGAGGCGGCCTTCCACAGGTATCTGATCTTTTGATTCTCGTGCCCTCACACGAAACCCCCCGTATTCAGGAAGCGCATCTTTTTTTCATTCATCTCCTTTGTGAGCTGGTGGAGGAGAGTCTCTTTGAAGGGATTTAAGCCTCTTGATTTCAAAAAGGTAAAGACCTATTCTCTCTTTTCGCGTCCCAGCAAAGTCTCTCTGGACAGTCTGGCCCGGCCTTTAAGGAGCGGGCTTTCGGTGAAAGAATTTCTGGCCTCCCTTCCCCTCCAGCTTGCGGCAAAAGACCTTCTGGAAATAGCACATCACATGAAAACGGCCCTGCAAAACCAAAGGCCTGTCATCTGGGCCTTCGGAGCCCATGTTATTAAGGTGGGCCTTTCGCCAATCATTATCGACCTTATGAAACGCGGTCTGATATCGGCCCTTATGGTCAATGGGGCCTGTATGGTCCACGATGCGGAGATTGCCATGGCCGGGATTACTTCTGAAGACGTGGCCGAAGCCTTAAAAGACGGAAGCTTCGGCATGGCCAGGGAGACGGGAGAACTCCTTAACCGGGCCGCCAGAGAAGGTCGCAAGACCGGCTTGGGCTACAGCCTTGGGAAGTTAATCGCTGAGGAAAACTTTAAATATCAGGATCTGAGCATCTTTTGCCAGGCCTACAGGCTCGGGGTCCCGATCACGGTGCACGTGGCCCTGGGGACTGATATCGTCCACGTCCATCCCGGAGCCAGGGGAGATGATATCGGGGAGGCCACATTTTATGATTTTCGTCTTTTCTGTCGCCTGATAAGCGAACTTGAGGGAGGGGTCTTCTTTCTGGCAGGCTCGGCTGTTATTTTGCCGGAGGTCTTTCTCAAGGCCCTTACCGTGGTGCGAAATCTCGGTTATAAAGTAGAACATTTTGTGACGGTTAATTTTGATTTTGTGCGGCAGTATCGCCCCTTGACGAATGTAGTCTGCAGGCCCACTATGACTGGCGGGAAGGGGTATCACATAACCGGGCACCATGAAATTTTGATACCGCTTCTGGCAGCGGCTTTACTGGAGGATTTCCAAGATGAGGCTTAAACTTCTCTTCGAAGAGATAGAGACCGAAGTAGAACTCCATGAAACCCCCTGCGCCAGAGCACTTTTTGAGGCGACCCCTTTTGAAGCCATCGGGCATCGCTGGGGAGAGGAGATATATTTTGAAACTCCGGTAAGCTTTGAGCTCGATGAAACCGCTAAAGAAGTGGTGGAGGAAGGAGATGTTGGGTTCTGGCCTCAGGGGAAGGCTCTTTGCCTCTTCTTTGGCCCCACACCCATAAGCGGGCCCGGGGAGATCCGTCCGGCAAGTGCCGTAAACATCGTGGGAAAAATCCGGGGCCCCCTTTCGGATTTAAAACAGGTAAAGGACGGGGAGAAAGTAAGAGTAGAGAAGATTTGAGGAGGTGGTCTTATGCCAATTTATGAATTTACCTGTCGTAAGTGCGGAGAGACTTTCGAAGAGCTGGTCTTGGGAGGGCGGATCGAGGGGATCAAGTGCCCCAGGTGCCAGAGTGAAGAGGTGGAAAAACTTATGTCGGCCTGCGCCTTTAAAAGTGGAGGGAAATTTGTAAGTTCGTCTGGCGGCACAGCTTGTTCCAGCTGTGCGGGTGGAACCTGTAGCACCTGTGGGAGGTAGTTTTGCGAGAAATTATCAGGGTGGGGACGAGAGGCAGCAAGCTAGCACTTGCTCAGACTAACTGGGTTATCGCGAAGATCCGGGATCAGTATCCCGAACTGAAAATCGAGACAGTCATCATCAAGACCAGAGGGGATAAGATTACCGATGTTCCCCTGGCCAGGGTGGGGGGAAAGGGGCTTTTTGTCAAGGAGATAGAAGAGGCCCTTTTGCGGGGGGAAATTGATCTCGCGGTTCACAGTATGAAAGATGTTCCTACGGAACTTCCCGAAGGTCTTGAAATAGCCGTTATTCCCGAAAGAGAAAGCCCCTTTGACGTTTTAATCTCTCGCGAAGGGAAAAACCTGGCTGATCTTCTTCCGGGAGAAAGGGTAGGGACCAGCAGTCTCCGCCGGGCGGCCCAGATCCGGGCCAAACGCCCTGACCTAAAAATAGAAAACCTGCGTGGCAACCTGGATACTCGTCTTCGCAAGCTGAAAGAAGGCCTTTACGAGGCCATCATCGTAGCCGAAGCAGGTCTTTTGCGCCTGGGGTTGGGAGACATTCCTCGCCAGCGGCTCCCAAAAGAAATGATGCTTCCTGCTATCGGCCAGGGGGCCCTGGCCCTGGAGATGCGAACTGTTGATCTTGAGCTTAAGGAAGGGCTTTCTTTCCTGCATCACGAAGAGACTGCCCTTTGTGTAAAGGCTGAAAGGGCCTTTTTAGCGGCTTTAGGAGGAGGGTGCCAGGTTCCTCTGGCTGCTAATGCCACTCTCAGAGGAGGAATGTTATATCTTGAAGCCCTTATTGCTGATCCTTCAGGAAATAAAATTTTAAGGGGTTCTCGTGAAGGTTCTCCTTCTCAGGCTGAAGAAATGGGGCTTTCTCTGGCTCGAGAGCTTCTTTCTCGCGGAGGACAACAAATTCTTGAGGAGGTTTACAGGAGTAGCTAGATGGGAGGGAAAGTCTATCTTATTGGAGCTGGTCCTGGAGACCCGGGGCTTATCACGGAAAGAGGGCTTAAAGTGATTTCTGAGGCCGATGTCATCGTTTATGATTACCTGGCAAACCCCCGTCTTTTGTCCTATGCACGCCCTGAGGCTGAAAAGATCTATGTAGGTAAAAAGGGGGGCTGTCATACCCTCTCTCAGGAAGAAATAAACCAGCTTCTGGTAAAAAAGGCTCAGGAAGGCAAGGTGGTTGCCCGTTTGAAGGGCGGAGACCCATTTCTTTTCGGGCGCGGGGGAGAGGAAGCAGAGGTTCTGGTGGAAAGAGGTATTCCTTTTGAAGTAGTCCCCGGTGTAACCTCTGCCATAGCTGCGCCTGCCTACGCCGGCATCCCGGTTACCCACCGTGAACATACCTCGACCTTTACCATGGTAACCGGCCACGAAGATCCCACCAAAAAGGCCTCCGCTATCGACTGGGAAGCACTTTCCCGGATTGGAACGGTGGCCTTCCTGATGGGGATGAAAAATCTGCCCCATATCTGCGAAAATCTTCTTCAGGCCGGGAAGGCCCCTGAGACACCGGTAGCGGTAATCCAGTGGGGGACAACTCCTCGCCAGAGGGTTGTTACAGGGAGCTTGAGAGACATCGTAGAGAAAGTCCGCAAGACCGGTCTTGGCCCTCCGGCTATCATTCTGGTGGGGGAGGTGGTTAAGCTCCGGGAAAAACTGAAATGGTTTGAATCTCGCCCTCTTTTTGGCAAACGCATTCTCGTTACCCGCACCAGAGAACAGGCCAGCCAGCTGGTCGCTTCTTTAGAGGAGCTCGGTGCGGAATGCATAGAGATCCCCACCATCAAAATTATTCCTCCTGAGAGCTTTGAGCCTTTGGATAGGGCGATAGAAAAGATTGAAGACTATGACTGGCTGATTTTTACCTCCGTAAACGGTGTAAAATATTTTTTTGAACGCCTTTTTGAGAAGGGCAAAGACGCCAGGGCGTTATCTCGGGCCAGGATAGCTGCTATTGGTCAGGCTACAGCCGCTCTTATCAAAAATTATGGCTTGCTGGTAGATCTTCTTCCTCGGGAATTCAGGGCGGAGGGGCTCCTTGAGGCCTTCTCTCAGGAAGATTTAAGGGGTGTAAGAATACTCATCCCCAGGGCCCTTGAGGCTCGTGAAATTTTGCCGGAGAAACTTAAGGAGATGGGAGCCCGGGTGGAGGTAGTGCCCACCTATCGGACCGTCCTTCCCGAAGAAGAGGGTGCGAGGGTGCGCAAGGCCCTGGAAGAAGGGGTTGATGTAGTCACTTTCACCAGCTCTTCCACGGCCAGAAATCTCTTGCGCCTGCTGGGGGAGGATGCCTTTCGGCTTCTTTCAGGGGTTTTGCTGGCCTCCATTGGCCCGATAACCAGTGAAACCCTGAGACAAGCCGGCCTTTCACCCGCAATTGAAGCCCAGGAATATACCATCCCGGGGCTTGTAAGGGCCATAGTGGCATACTTCGAGAAGTAAAACTTGGCGCGCCCGGGGGAATCACTTGACCTTGTCTTTCGGTATTAAGGGACTATCTATTTTCTATGACACGGCTTTTCGATCCGGCGTAACTACATTTCGTAAATCCTCATTTTCTTCTGTGGCTGAAAAACCTGAAAATGGACCTAACGCAAGCCTTGCGGCCGAATTTGGAGGGGTAAAGGTTGGCCGCTACTTTAAAACTAAAGCTTTGCCAGCAACTATAAAATAAATTTTATCACACAAAGCAGCTACTTTCTGATTTAGAAGCCCGAGTTCTTCGGCAAAGGATTTAGTATTTCGTTCTCCTGGCATTACACCAAGACCCACCTCGTTTGAAACTATTATCAAGGGAATTTCGATTTCTTCGATACTTTTTAGCAAATCTTTACAATACTTTTCCCTCTCTTTTCGATAATACCATAAATTACCCAGCCAAACCGTAAGACAATCTATGAGACAGACTCCAGCAGGAGGTAAGTCTTTCAAAGTCTTAGGAATTTCTAGCGGGACTTCTAGCGTAACCCAACTTTCATCTCTCTCCTGACGATGGCAAGCGATCTTGCGGGCCATCTCTTCGTCAAAAGGCTCTGCAGTAGCAAGGAAAAGGCGTGGTTGCGAAAAACTGGCCCCCAGTTCAAGGGCAAATCTGCTCTTGCCACTCTTTATGCCCCCCAGAATAAGGATTTTGGTTGCCTTTTCTTTCCCCATATTAACAATAGTTTAGTTTATGAGGACGAAACGAAAAGGCTTTGATCTACATTTACCTAAATTCCTGATTAGCAGAGTAGAAAAGAGCTTCCGGGTATTGTATTCAAGTATAATATTCCATTTGATTTTTCCTTCCAGAAGGCGTCCTCCATAATTTCCGGTTAGCAGAGTAGAGAAGAGCTCTTCGGTATTATATTTCAAGGAAAATGCTCACTTTGACTTTTTCACCCAAAGGGTGTGCTAGTTCTCCCTCCCCCTTGTAGGGGGAGGGGGAGGGTCAGGGAGGGGGTGAAAGCTCAGCAATCTGCGCCAACTTTCACCCCCCCCTGCCCCTCCCTGCGAGGGAGGGGAGGATTAACCGGAAATTAGGGTTTACAACTTTTGGCCAAATATTACTTTTTTGCTAGGCTTTATTGAAAGGAGGGAAAATGGG
>JALSPN010000187.1 GCA_026985945.1 Thermodesulfobacteriales bacterium | reverse complement strand
GGGGAGGAGGGCCTTGAGGCCCTTCGCCAGATAGCCAAAAAGATGTATGCCTCCCTTCCCCAACGCCTTGTGAGACCATCTAAACTTTGTGAGGAGATAGAAGCTGCCATCGCCAGGGCCGGTGCCTTCCCGGAGATCCTTCACCGTCTCTGTCTCCTGCGCACAGAAGTGGAAAATTTTGGCCTGGGGGTCTCACATATTCACGTCCGCTTGAATGCCAAGCAGATCCACAATGCCATGAGAAATCTCATCGGCCTTGAAACCGATCCGGAGGATCCCAGCAACAAAAAGACCTATCTCAAGGCCTTAGATCAGCTCCTGGCTTCCGTCTCTCCGGTAACCATTAACTTCGGTTCCCTGATAGCCGAACGCACCACTGCTAAAAGGCTTTTTATGCTGGTGACCCAGATCCTCAAATACATCGATCAGGAAACCCCCATCAGGTTCCTGATTGCCGAGACGGAAAGCAGTTTTACTTCTCTTGCCGCCCTTTATTTTGCCAGACTTTTCGGAGTGGAGGAGACGATAGACATTTCTCCCCTCTTTGAGACCCCGCGGGCCCTTATCCGGGGAGCACGCATCATCGATGAGATGCTCAGCAATTATTACTTTCGCCATTATGTTCTTCTGAGGGGAAGGCTTTGTGTGCAGACGGGCTTTTCTGATGCCGGAAGACACCTGGGGCAGACGGCAGCGGGTTTTGCTATCGAAAACTTCAGACGCCGCCTGGCCCGCATTCTGGAAAAACACCGCCTTAAAGAGATCGAACTCGTTATTTTTAACACCCATGGAGAATCAATTGGCAGGGGAGCCCATCCGGCAAGTTTTAAAGCCCGTCTGAATTACATCATGTCTCCCCGCAGCCGGGCGGAGCTTTTAAAGAGTGGCGTGGAGCTAAAAGAGGAATTTTCTTTCCAGGGGGGAGACGGTTATGTCTATTTCTTGAATCCTTATATGGCCCTTGCCGTCCTGGCACGGATATTTGAGTTTGCGCGCGAGGAGTTTAAGTTTGACGATCCTTTTTACCAGGATTGGGACTACGTCTTTGAATTCTTTACCACCATCCAGCAGTTTAACGAACGCATTATGCAGGATGAGGACTATGCGGTCCTTCTTAACGAATACGGTCGCAATCTTCTTTTCCCTACGGGTTCAAGGGCGGTAAAACGCCAGTTTGAAGTGGAAAAAAGCGTTCACACGGCCGCTGAGATAAGGGCCATTCCCCACAACGCCATTCTCCACCAGCTAGGCCTTCTGGCCAATACCATCGGAGGGGTAGGGCAGGCCATCAAAAAGAACCCGGAGCGCTTTGTCTGTCTCCGGCAGGAATCTTCGCGTTTTAAGCTCTTGCTTTCCATGGCAGAGTATGCCCTTTTACTTTCTGACTTTTATGCCTTCTCGGGCTATCTCCATATTCTTGATCCGGGTTTCTGGCTCATGCTGGCGGCCAAGGCAAGAAATCCTCAAAAGGCCTACGAACTTCGTCAGGTAGCCGATGCCCTTGAGCCTTTAAGCAAACACGCCAACTTCTCCCGCGTGGGAAGAATCTTTTACCGCGATCTTCTGGACTTAAGCGAGGCCCTGGAGACGGCCTCCTGTAAAGAGCAAAAGGGCGGAGATGTTCTTTATGCCCGTGAAGGTCTTTTTATGGACCCCGATCTGAGAGACCACCTTGAAATTTTACACGCCATAAGGCTTACGCTTATTTTTCATATCTTTTCTCTGGCCGTTCAGATACCAGAATTCAGCCCTCAACGGGGGACCACGCGTGAAGAAGTCATCGAGCGCCTTCTTCACCTGGATGTAGAAAACGCGGTAAAAGTTCTGAAAACCATCTTCCCCCTTCTGGAATCTTCAGCAGAGGCTCAGGATTTCGGAGAAAAAGCCACTTACCATACGGAGCAATACCTGGGATATTTTCAGGAGCATCAAAATATCTTTAATCCCCTCTCTTCTTTTTACCGCCTTATAAAACGAATTACCGGTGGCCTAACCCACATCATCGGCGCCTTTGGTTAAGCCTGAATTTCCGGCGAGCGTAATAGATTTCCCTCTCAGGGGGAGGGCCGGGGTGGGGGTGTAAGCTTTTCACCCTGCGCAGGCTCCACAGTATCTCCCCCTTATCCCCTCCTCAAAAGGGGCG